>DASWEH010000101.1:0-20226 GCA_036394895.1 Anaerolineales bacterium | reverse complement strand
GCGGGCAGACCCCAGTTGTGCACCCCGGCGAACTTCCGTGGCGCCAATCCAGAGGGCTTCCAATAAATCGGCGGCGGTGCACCCGAGAAATTCGGTGGCGCCCAGCCCAATGGCTTCTAGGATGTGGGCATCACTGTTGCCCACCTGCGCAATGCCAGGACGTTCGGCGGCCAGCGCCTGCGCATGGGCGTTACTTTCCCGGTCGAGTGCGGTAGCATTATACGTCTCGATCCCGAGCAGAATGCGGGAAGCCTCCGGGTGCTGGAGTGCCTGAAGGATGGAGGCGCGGCTCAGGCTTTTCATACCCATTCCTCGAGCCATCGGGTGCGGGGCAATACAGACCCCGCCTGCCTCTCCAACCTTGGAGATCGTTTCCATCAACGATCGGTTTGGCTCGATCCTTTCGGTCACGAAAAGTGCCAGCAGGTCACCTTCGGCGGTGGTGATTTCAATGCCAGGGATCACTTCAATGCCAAACTGTGCTGCCAGATCAAACGCTTTTAGGGAACCTTTTATTTCGTCATGGTCGGTAATGGCAATGACATTGAGACCCACTTCTCTGGCGCGATTCAAAACTGCAGCGACGGGTGCTGTCCCGTCATAGCTGTAAATGGTATGGATGTGTAAATCAGCAAGTCCCATAGTTCTCCTTTTTGTACACTGCAAGCTTATCAAACCCGAGTTAAGGACGTATCAAGGCGTGTTTAAGAATTGGTTAATGATTTCATCCTCATCCCTGCTACCGGGAAAATTAAAGCACAAGAGCCTGGGAGGAGGACCAAGCTCTTGTACGAAGGAGGAGAATGAAATGCTTTCTTGAGGCGTTAGTCTCGCGTTGTCACCTTGACCTGCTGGCACAGGAAGGCACGCCGCTTACGCCCTGTATCGATAAAGATGACTGTCAGCAATGCAGTTACTGTGGCAAGAAAGAACATTTCCATGCCCCTAGGATAGCACGGACCTGAGCCTCTGTGCTTTACAGCGAGTTTGCGGACACAAAACAATTATGAAAAGCCGAAAAAATATGTCATTGCGAGGAGGTGCCGTTCCCGACGAAGCAATCTCCTCTTAAACGGAAATAGCTCATCGATGAGAATGACCCGTCTAGTTGGAGACTGCTTCGCACACCTGCCCTGGCGGGCGGCGCCAAGGGCGTGCGCTCGCACACCTGTCCTGGCGGGTGGTGCCAGGAGCGACATGCTATGCCTTGGATTTAGGCACTCGCCAAAGCCCTTTACCAATCGTTAACAGGATTTTCCAGGGGTGTTAATTATCCCGTGCTACATTTGCATATCGAAAGAACCGATGGGAAAGTCACTATGTCACATATACTATTCAGCCCGGAAACACAGGAAATAAAAAATGAAGTCCTGCTCCTCAGCAGCATGGTGGAAGAGGCAGTCATGGATTCTGTGTGGGCGCTCAAAGAGAACAATTTGGAGCGTTCCCAGCGAGTCCTTCTGAACGATATGCAGATCAATCGCCGACGCTTCGAGATCGAAATATCAGCCATGGTGGTCATGGCGACTCAACAGCCTACCGGTCGCGAACTGCGTGCGCTGGCAGCCAGCCTGGACATTTGCTCTGAGCTGGAACGGATGGCGGACTATGCCAAAGAGATCGCCAACATCCATATCCGTTCCGAGGGATTAAGCCTGCCTGCCATTGTGAGGGAGATCTATTCCATGGCGGAGAAGGCCGTAGATATGCTCCACCGCGCCATGACGACCTTTGCGGATGAGGATATGCAGATGGCGCTGGCGATCATTCGGGAAGACGATATCATTGATGAGTGTTACACTAGACTCTATTACGAAGCAGTGAATCATGTTTTGGGAGATGCCCGGAACATCGAGCGAGCGAACTATGTGATCTGGATCACTCATAACCTTGAACGACTGGGGGACAGAACCACAAATGTTTGCGAACGCGTCATTTACATTGAGACAGGAGAACATTACGAAATATCTCCCGTGCCCGGAGCACTCGGGCGTTCACCTTTTTGAGCCACGGCTTTCTCAAGGTCCGAAGTGGCGGCCTTTTGTACACGGTCCGCGCAGCGTCCGTCTTTTCACAGAGGAACCGTGCGTCGCCGTGGCGCCGTGGCGACATTATCCGTGCGCAAAGCGTCCGCGTACAAAAAAGGATTTTGTCAAGCAACCTTGGGCAGACCATACTTTTTGAGCAATCATGGTGAGAATTTCCGCGATCGATGTTGGTTCCAATGCCATGCGCATGGTGGTGGGAGAAGTGGATGAAGCGAGGCGGGTAAGCGTCATCGAAAACATTCGCCTGCCCGTGCGTCTGGGTCAGGATGTGTTTAGCAAGGGCTATTTGGAAGAAAAAACGCTCCAGCAAACAGAAGAAGCCTTCCTACACTTTCGGCATGTGGCAGATGGCTTTCATGTTGCCCGGATGCGTGCGGTGGCTACCAGTGCAGCCCGCGAGGCAGCCAACAACGATCTCCTGGTCGATCGGATCTTTCGAACGACCGGTATCGAGATCGAAATTATCAGCGGAGAAGATGAGGCGCGCTTGATCCACACGGCGGTCACGCATGTGCTCGACCTCAAAAATAAACGAACGCTGCTGATCGATATCGGTGGTGGTAGTATCGAGGTAACGATTTCCAGCGGGCAGACCATCATCTCCACCGATAGCTATAACCTGGGAACAGTGCGGCTGTTGGAAACATTGAACACACAGGATAAGCCCAAACAGATATTTGGGAAACTGGCACGTGAATTCGTGGAAGCCGCTCGTTATCGCATCGAGCAGGATATCGGGGAGGAGAAGATCCAGGTCTGTGTGGGGACTGGCGGCAACGTGGAAGAGATCGGGCATCTGCGCCAAAAGTTATTTAAAGCAGAGAGCGACCGCTTTGTCACGCTGGAGGAGGTCGCCCGCTTGATCGAACGCCTCAACGATATGAGTGTCGAAGAACGCATCCGTAAATTGAAACTGCGTCCCGACCGGGCGGATGTGATCCTGCCTGCTTCGATCGTCTTGCATCTCATCGCCAATGAGGCGGGGGTCAAGCAGATCATGATCCCCAACGTCGGCTTGAAAGATGGGATTCTGCACGAGATCGCCGAGGAGCTTTCGAAAAGCCTGGCACCCCAAAAAAGAGAGCAGGTCTGGGAATCGGCTCTGCATTTGGGGCGTAAATATCAATTCGATGAAGAGCATGCCTGCCTCACCGCCAAACTGGCTGGGCGCCTTTTTGAACAATCCAAATCGCTTCACAACCTGAATGGGGATAACCTGCTTTTGCTGGAGGCTGGCGCTCTGCTCCACGATATCGGGCATTTTATCAACACCATTGACCACGATAAACATGGTTACTACCTGCTCAATGCCAACCGGTTGATTGGTCTGAGCCTGCGCGAACAGAATATTGTTGCCAACCTGGTTCGCTACCACCGCAAAGTTTCTCCTTCGCTGGAGGATGAAGACTTCAAGTCTCTGCCCCAGAAGGATCGTCTGATCATTTTCAAACTTGCTGCTCTTTTGCGCCTGGCCGATTCGCTGGATATCAATCATACAGGCAAAGTAACCGATGTGATCCTGCGGGAAGCCAAAACGGGCTGGCGGATGAAAATATCCGGCGAGAAGGATCTGATGCTGGTGAACTGGGCCCTGGAAAAGCGTAAATCCCACTTTAGGGATGTGTTCGGTGTCAATCTCGAAATGGATGAATAAAATATGATCGCACCTGAAACGAAAGAGAATTCCTCAATGTCCCCAATGAATCAATTCCTGCTGGAGGCGCTGGACCAGTGCTGGAAAAATTATCGTGCTGAACTCAAACGCTGCCGCACCGAATTCTCGAACGAGGCGGTCCATGATCTGAGAGTCTCGGCTCGGCGCATGTTAGCATTCATTCAACTGTTGAATACCATCTCGCCGCGTCCCCGCCTGCAAAAACTAAACCGTGCGTTCAAGGATCAATTGGATGAATTCGACCAATTACGAGATACACAAGTGATCCTTGCTGAACTTTCTGAAACCCTACAGGAATTACCACAACTGCAGGAGTTTCATCGCTATCTGCAAGAGGTTGAAAAAGGGCTTCTCAAGACCCTCCGTAAAAAACTAAAAGTCATTGACCTCTTTGATGTCTCCAAGCGGATCCGCAGGATGCGCGAATCACTAAAAGCGGAATCCGATAGCCATCTGACGTTGCCGGTCTTTCAAGCCGTGGACGACGCATTCCTCGCCACCAAACAACGTCAGAACTGGATCACCCCTACGGCGGCGACCACCATCCATCGCGTGCGCATCGCCTTCAAAACGTTTCGTTACATGGTAGAGATCGTCCATCCCTTATTGAATGATTTTCCATCTGAGAATCTAAAGCAGATGCATGATTATCAATCCTTAATGGGGGAGATTCAGGATATAGAAATCATTATGCAGACACTTGCAGAGGCGCCTTTACACCTCTCCACCTTTGACCCTGAGCCTGTGCGCCGTTATTATGAACGCTGCCATGCGGATGCCATTTCCGCTTACCTCGAAGCGATGAACCAACTTGATACCTTTTGGCGCCCTGCGCCAGACCAACCTTTCGCCTGGGAGAAATAACATGAACCTGTATATCATTCGCCATGCCATTGCTGCGAATGAGGGCACGCCCGGTCATGAATCAGACAGCGAACGCCCACTCACTGACAAGGGACGCAAGAAAATGCGTCAGATCGCCAAAGGCTTGCGCAATATAGGCGTGGAATTTGATCTGATCCTTTCCAGTCCTTATGTGCGGGCGCGTGAGACCGCTGAAATCCTTGCCGACGTATTCAAGATGAAGAAAAAGATCACATTTACCGAGAACCTGATTCCCTTGGGAAACCCTGAACTTTTGATTGGTGAAATCAATGAGAGCTATTCAGTGGATAGTATCGCCTTGGTGGGTCACGAGCCACATTTGAGTACCCTTGTTGGTATACTTGTCGCAGAGAATGCGAAAATTGACATCACTCTTAAGAAAGGTGGAGTGTGTTACCTTTCGGCAGACGATCTGCACCATCAGGATCATCGTGCGACCCTGGAATGGCTGCTCACTCCCGGTCTACTGACAGAACTTGGTGAAAAATAAGAAAGCCATGATCCCCGAGAACGTAGCTCTTTCTTCGCCATCCCTTTATATCAACCGCGAACTGAGCTTGCTTGAATTCCAACGGCGCGTCCTGGAAGAGGCATTGGATGACCGCAATCCATTGCTGGAACGGTTGAAATTTCTCGCCATTTTTGGCTCGAACATGGACGAGTTTTTCATGGTGCGTGTGTCTGGCATCCGCAAGCAGGTGGAAGCCCACATCATGGAAGTCTTCCCGGATGGTTTGACTCCGCCTGAGGTCCTGGCTGCAAGCCGTAAACTGTCACTTGAATTATACGAAAGCGCGTTGCGCTGTCTCAATAAAAAAATCCTACCGCAGCTGGATAAGGCGGGCATCCACCTCGTGGATTATCACAAACTCACAGAACCGCAAGCCAAGAAGGCAGATGATTACTTCAAGGAAGTCATATACCCTGTTTTGACTCCACTGGCGCTTGACCCCGGGCATCCTTTCCCCCATATTTCAAACTTGAGTCTGAACCTGGCGATTGAGATCAGGGATAAAAAAGGCAATGAGAAATTTGCGCGCCTGAAAGTGCCGGATACGCTGGCACGTCTTGTCCCGATCAAACGTTCTTCCGGTGCCGCCCGTAAGGATGGCACGATCCCTTATCACCACTATTTTGTCTGGCTCGAGCAGGTGATTATGGCAAATCTTGCCTCGCTCTTTCCCGGCATGGAAGTTGTCGCGGCGTATCCCTTTCGTATCATTCGTGATGCAGATGTCCAGATTCAGCAAATTGAAGCAGACGACCTGCTTGAAACTATGGAACAAAATATCCGTAAGCGCAGATTTGCGTCGGTAGTACAACTGGAAATTTATGAGAACATGCCCCAGCATATTCGCGAGCTGTTGATCGAGAATCTTGAGATCAGACCCAACGATGTATATGTATTGCCTGCCCCGCTTGGCTTGAGTAGTCTATGGCAGATCTATAACAACGTCGAACGGCATGATCTAAAATTCCCCATCTATCATCCCGTTGTGCCCAAAGTCTTTAAGGATGCTACTCTGGCTGGAGAAATCTTCGATGTGATCCGGCAGCAGAATATCCTGTTACATCAGCCTTATGACTCCTTCAATCCAATTATCGATTTTCTGCGTGCCGCCGCACGCGACCCCAACGTGCTGGCGATCAAGCAGACGGTTTACCGCGTCGGACAAAATGCGCCGGTGGTCGATATGCTGCTTGAAGCAACGGAGCGTGGCAAGCAAGTGGCTGTCCTGGTGGAACTTAAGGCGCGTTTCGATGAAGAGAGTAATATTGGCTGGGCGCGCATGCTTGAGCAGGAAGGTGTCCATGTTGTTTATGGATTGGTCGATCTCAAAGTCCATTGCAAGATCATCATGGTGGTGCGCAAGGAAGGCGAGGGGATCCGCCGTTATATCCATCTCGGCACAGGGAATTACAATGCCGTCACTTCGCTGATCTATGAAGATATGGGGCTTTTTACCTGTGATGAAGCGATTGCCTCGGATGTCACTGACCTGTTCAATCATCTGACCGGTTACTCTACGAAGAACGATTTCAGGAAATTACTTGTTGCTCCTTTCGATCTTCGTAGCGGATTGGAAAAACTAGTCCGACGCGAAATTGAACACGCACAATCCGGTCATAAGGCACATCTTATTTTTAAGGTCAACGCCATTGTAGACCCCCATTTTATTGAATTGCTCTATGAAGCTTCTCGGGCAGGTGTAAAAGTGGATTTGCTGGTGCGCAGTATGTGTTGTCTGAAACCGGGGATCAAAGGGGTAAGTGAGAATATAAATGTGGTCAGTATCGTTGGGCGTTATCTTGAACATAGCCGGCTGTATTATTTTTGCAACGGAGGCAAGGAAGAGGTCTATATTGGCAGTGCCGATCTGATGCAGCGCAATCTCGATCATCGTGTGGAAGTTCTGTTTCCCCTCGAAGACGCGGATCACGTCCGTTATGTGCGCGATGAAATGCTGGATACGTATCTAAAAGATAATATGCGTGCCCGCCTCATGCAGGAAGACGGAACGTACGTCCGCCTTAAGTCTCCCAGTGAAGAGAAAGCGGTGGATGTGCAGGAATTTTTTATGAACCATTACCGGGGCAGAAAAGCCTGAGGTTCCGATCTACGCTCAAGCCGCCGTCCCCGGCGGCGGGGGAATCACTGAGAGCAATACCTTTACTGGGGGATTGTGAAATAAAACGTGCTGCCTTTGCCTTCGACACTCTCCACCCAAATTTTTCCCCCGTGGGCTTCGACGATATGTTTGGCAATGGATAAGCCCAGTCCTGTCCCATTGCCTGTTCTGGATTTGTCAACTCGATAGAAACGCTCGAAGATACGTGAGACTTCATCTGCTGGGATTCCAACTCCTGTGTCACGCACAGCAAAGCGTATGGACCCGTCATCAGGTTCCGCGGAAAGAACGATTTCGCCGCCTGGACGCGTGAACTTGACCGAGTTATGGATAAGATTGACCAGCACTTGTTCGAGTCTCTGTGCATCGATCTGCACAGTTGGCAGATCATTGGCACACTCCACACGTAGGCTGAGGTCGGCGCGCTCGGCTTGGAGTTGCATCCGCTGGGAGGCAGAGTCCAGCAGATCGTACGCCGCGACCGGCGACCGGTCCAGAGAGAATCGCCCCGACTCGATCTTGGAGAGTTCCAGCAATTCATTGACCATCTGGGTCAACGCATCCACTTCGATCTGGATCTGGTCCACGAATCGACGTGCAGCAGGCGGGTCATCCAGCGCACCGTCCTGAAGAGTTTCAGCTAAGGCTCTCAGCGACGCGAGAGGTGTGCGCAGCTCATGAGAAAGATTGCTGACAAAGTCCCTTCGCACGGTTTCCAGGCGGCGCAGGCGGGTGAGATCCTGAACAAGCAACAGGCTGCCGCTGGTGTGTTGATCGGGAATGACCACCAACTGCAGAAATTGATGACGTGTGGGCACCTCGACCGAGTCACTTTGCATCTGACCTGTTTGCTGGCAGCGTCGCCAGGCTTCCACAAGCTGGTGGTTGCGAACAACTTCGACAATGCTATGGCTGAGGGGATGAGCGAATTGAAAGAGTCTGCCTGCCGCTGGGTTGGCGAATTGGATCAGTCCATGAGCATCCGCAATGAGCACGCCATCCGTGATCTGGTCGAGGACCGTGGCGAGGCGCGAACGCTCAGATTCGAGCGTTTCATGTTGGAGATTGAATGTCCCGATCAGGGAAGTCAGCGCGCTGGATAGATCTTCGAGTTCTTTTACGTTGATTGAGTTTTCATTAGGTCTTTGACGAATGGCTCTAGCGTAATCGTTCAGATTCTGACGTAACGTGTAATATCGCCATGCATACCACCCGGCAACGATAAGAACGATAATTGCGAATATAAGAGTGTAATTCACGCTAAGCTCAAGCCGAAGTTCTCGGCGGCGAGGATGTCACCTGGAGCATGATTTCGATTAGCCCTCAAACCGATATCCCCCGCCTCTTACCGTCACAATCCGCTCTGGCTTACTTGGATCGTTTTCGATCTTTTGTCGCAGCCAGCGCACATGCACATCAACGGTACGGCTGTCACCGATAAAGTCCCAGCCCCAGACGCGCTCCAGGATAAATTCGCGTGAGAGCATATGTCCTTTGTGCTCGGCAAAGAAGACCAGCAATTCATATTCCTGTGGTTTCAGCGGCAGTGGTTGACCGTGGAGAGTCACTTCGCGGCGGGTGAGATTGATCACGAGACTTCCGAAGGTCAATTTCTCTTGCTGATTTTCCTCCACTTTGGATTTATCGAGTTCTTCCCGCAATAAGCGCGAACGTCGTAATTGGGCTTTGACGCGCGCCATTAACTCGCGCATGGAGAAAGGCTTGGTCAGGTAATCATCCGCACCCACTTCGAGCCCTACGACGCGGTCAATTTCATCGTCACGGGCGGTGAGCATCAGGATGGGAGTGATCATTTCCTTGCGCAGAATACGGCAGACCTCGAAGCCATCGATTTCAGGGAGCATCAGGTCGAGGACGATCAAATCGGGTTTCAAGCGCCGCGCCGACTCGAGCGCAGAGCGACCATCGCCAACGGACTCCACAGTAAAGCCATCCTTTTTTAAGTTATAGGAAAGCGTATCACGTAGGGCGGGTTCATCTTCAACGATGAGAATGGATTCAGGCATAATTGTTACTCTTCAGGTGAAAGTCTCCTAATAGCAATTGTTAACAAACTATACCATAAGACATTTTTGTCGAAGTTAAGGTCTTGTTAATGGATGAAAGCCGCACGATCGTCCGGTTTCATAAAACATCGTTACCTAGTCATATCGCTGTGATCTGAATCCCACCGCCTCCACAATCAACTTTGTCTCGCCCTCGGCAGACCCACACCGTTACTTTATATGTACCTCTCTTTCCGAAGGTATAGTCAAATGTTCCGCCGGAATTATCGGCTTTCCCTACTTGCTGATCATTGAAATAGATTTTCCAGGTATAAGAACATGGCCCATTTCGACAAACATACTTCTGTCCATCATAAGCTGTTAGATAGGACTCCCGTGCGTCCATTTTTACTTTTAATGGTGTGTTTCCTGTACTTTTATTAGTGGTTAATAGCACGATCAATTTCGGCTGAGGTAGGAGGGTTATCGTTTCAGACGGCACAACGGTTGTAGGAATTGTACTTGTGAGTGATGGCAAAATGGTGGGCGATGGCGTGTCTGTGAACACTATTGATGTATCAGCAAAAAATGGCGTTGACGATGGTATAGGAGTAGAAGGAATGATTACGGTTGGGGTTGGCTTGGGAAGACTTGCTTGGTAGCTAAGCCAGGCAACAATAATCGGCGTAATCGCTGTTATAAATGTAATCAATGACTTAAGTTGGGGCGTGATCCTACTCTTCCTTCGCCTTTTTGCCCGCGGTCTACTTTGGTTTCCATTACTTTGAGGCGTTTCTGATGGTTTCGCGCCCGGCTTATCGTCGCCTCGCCCATTTGAAGAAATTTCTTCCTTGTCCATGATATCCTCCTAAGTTGACTTGATGAATGTCTATGAATAATCTTTATGATTCTGGGTCTTATTGAAGTGTATTTTGGTATTCGCAAATGAGGGAATGTAGGCGATAATCCGTCCTGTCGACCAATATCCACCTGCGAGCGCCAAGTTCCAGGGTACATATCCAAGACAGCCTTCAAATGAAAAAGAAACACTCGTATGGCAAAATCAATGGAATTTGAAACGCATTTTCAACTATTCCCGTTCTTTTGTAAGTAGAATTAGCGCAAGTTTCCCCATCTAGTGAACATGGCTCAAGACTTCTATTTCGACTGGCACTGGGACCTCCAGTCCCCACCCGAAGCGATCTGGCCGCTGGCCTCAGATACGAATCGCTTTAACCGCGACACGGGTCAGCCGGAAGTCGAAATGCTCGATAATGTAAAAGGCACCAAGCATCTGCGGATGAAACTCCCGGTCCTCAAAGTGGAATGGGAGGAGGAGCCTTTCGAATGGACGTATCCGTATTCATTCGGCGTTTTAAGAACGTATAGCAAAGGTCCCATCGATGAAATGCGCGTGCAGGTCAATTTCGATTCGCACTCGGAGGGTGGTACACACGTCCACTACCAAACCTGGATGAAGACAGGCAACATCTTGGTAGGACTTGCCCTCCCATTTGTGATTGGCGTCATCGCGAAGAATAGGTTCGAGAGAGTCTTACGTGTCTATGACCGCCTCGCCAACAAACGCGGTTCGGTGATTACGCTGGCCCGTCCACGTGGACTCAGCGCGAAAGGCCGCGCCCGTTTCAAATCCCTGAGTGAGACGGTGATCCAACAGGGGACTGATCCCTCGTTGATGGCACATCTGGAAGATTTTTTGGAGAGCTCTGATGAGTTGTCTGTCCAGCGGATTCGACCCTATGCCCTCGCCGACCGTTGGAAAGTGAATCGCCGCTCTGTCCTTGAGATGTTCCTGCGTGCCACGCGGGCGGGGATCCTGGATATGTCTTGGGATTTGCTTTGTCCATCCTGCCGCGGCACAACCGAGGGGCATACCAATCTTGGCGATGTACGTGGTCAATCACATTGCGATACCTGTCAAATCGATTTCACCGTGAACTTCGATCACAACATTGAAGTGGTCTTTAAGCCGAATCCCTCCGTGCGGGCGGTGGAATTCGACGTGGCGTTCTGTGTGGGGAGCCCGCAATTGCAGCCGCACGTGGTGATGGCGCAGAGTATTTCGCCATTGCATTCATTGCCTGTTAATTTGAAGCTCGAAACGGGACGTTATACATTGCGCGCCTCAAACGTGCCAGGCTCCGTGTCTTTGTTTGCGGATGCGAATGGGCTGCCCAAATCGGATATCCGTGTGTCTTCATTTGGATGGCCGCCTGAGCAGGGACATGTCTCGCTCCTCCCGATCCTCAACCTGATCAACGCCACCGACGCGGAGCAAACCTTTCAACTGGAACGTACTGCCTGGAGCGACCAGGCTTCGACCGCCGCGGATGTGACCGCACTCCAGGTTTTCCGCGATCTCTTTGCGAGCGAAGTAGTGAGACCTGGAGAAGAGATTTCCATTGGCTCCGTCACCTTGATGTTCACCGATTTGCGTGACTCGACTCGTTTGTATCGCAAGATCGGCGATGCCCCGGCGTTTGGGCGCGTGCGTGAGCACTTCGAAATATTGGAGAAAGCAATTGCATCCGAAGGCGGTGGAATTGTCAAGACGATGGGCGATTCGGTCATGGCGACCTTTCGTAATCCTGTCGCCGCATTGCGCGCCCTTTGGAACGCGCAAACGAAAATTGCAGAATACGGCGAACCTATGCTCTGGTTGAAAGTGGGCTTGCATAAGGGACCCTGCATCGTCGTCAATTTGAACGATCGGTTGGATTATTTTGGCTCGACGGTCAATATCGCGGCGCGTTTACCGGGTTTCTCTCAGGGCGGTGAATTGATCTTATCTGATGAAATCCATCATGATCCCGAAATACAAGAGTTCCTTGCACAAGCTGCAAAACCCAATTCAGTAAGTTGTTTTACCGGAGACCTGAAGGGATTTGATGAGCCGTTTACGATGTGGAGGTTGAGGGTTTGATCGTTGAGTAGTTCAATCGTTCTGATGGTTAGAGAGTGGCGTCTTAACGTCACTTTTTTTATTTGCCCAATACTTTCCAATTTGCAGTGAGAGAAGGGCGAATATTACCATTGCAAAAGGAGCGATGCCTAGTAGTATCCAAAACTGTTTCCAATCCAATATATTTTCATTGAGCGCACGGCGAAATAGATAAAATGAAAAGGGGAGGGTGATCACAGTTGCAGTGATTACTCCAGGGCTATACATACGGAATCGGATCGTAGATGCAATGTGAGGGATAAACGCGTTGACAAGCAAGATTGCCTGGATTGCCAAAACTATTAAATAGCCCGTTTGATTCGCTAAATATTTGATCCCAAAATAAGTCGCCAAAAATCCGGCCAGAGTTAAAAACGTCACTGCAATGAAAAATTGACGAGTGGAGACCGTTGGATGAATTTTCAATGGCAGGCGCTTTGACCAGTTTTCCATGAACGGTGCTTCTTCCAAATTGTGCAGTGTGAAGAAGATCGGTACTAGCCAGAGCAAGCGATCAAATGGAATTGGATCGAGAAAAGGCATTATTTTCGCGAAGATAGGTGAAACGTTTCTGTTCCCGCAAAGGAATTTGTTAATTGTTCTGAGTCTAAAGCCATCACTTTGCTTGGCGCAAAGAATGCAAAATCGAAGTTTGTTTCATCGCCCGCTTTTTTATTAGGAACAGGCAGGAGCCGTGCGGTGAGAGGTTTGTCGAGCCGCAAAGCTAGCGCGCATAAATCCAGCAACAGGGGGACCAAATGTCCTGATGTTGTATCCCCCGGGAGCGGGATAGTATCCAGGCCCGTTCCGCAGACAGCAGAATAAAGCAGCACATCCTTGACTGTGAGTATCCCTTCTGCGGCGCGTTTGGCAAGGACAGAATCTTCAAGGATCGGTTGCATAAATCCGCTAAAGCCGGTGTGGGGGAAATCCGCGCGGTCTATGGCCTCGGTTAATAGTGCGGCAGCCGCGAGAGAACCATGTAAACCAATCTTAGGAACGCCTATTTTTTCAACGGCATTCCCCAGTGAGTGAGCATCATCGGGGAAGGGAGCGAGAGAAAAATCAATTCCACCAAACGTACAATCCAGCGATTTAGCAACTTCAGTGAGTTTCTTTCCATGCTTTTCAATTTCACCGGCGAGATGGCTTCTTCCTTCCTCAAGACTTTTTACATTTTCAAAAGCCTGAACTGCCAGATCCGCGGACTCGCTTGCAATTGCAAATTTGGGGTCGTCGCTGTCATGATACGCGGCAGGAAGGAATGGTGCGCCCGCTTTGACATTTGCTAGCGCAGCGAATTGAAGATTGGCAAACCCGTTTGGCTCGATGGTTGCGCACTTGACGATGACATCTGCACAGGCTCGGATCGCGGCAAGATTAATCCCGTGCTCTTTATCTGCCATGACTCCACCGAAGAAAACATTTTTCGATACAAAGATTGCATCGGGGATCACTGCATAGCTTTGCGGAGATTCAGGTAACGCGGTACCCAATGAGACATATCCAATGCCGAGTCCTTGAGCGATGTCATCAATTTGGCTTGTGAGTTCTGGCAGCTTGGTGATATTTTCATCACCCAACAAGTCAGGAAACGGAACAGTTGCCAATCGGACGGTTTGCACCTCATATCCCGCGGCTTCATACGCGGACTTGGCTTTAGTTAAAAATGTCCCGGCTTTTCGCAACACTTTTTCATCCAATGGATATTTGGGATTGCAGAAATAAGTAATGGAACGGATTTTCATTTAGATATTTTCCTCGGTGGTTTCGATACGGCGACGGGACAATCACCGTCGCCTACTCAACCAACGGATTTTCTTTGTCTTACCACCTCAAACATTATCACTGACCCAGCCACACCCGCATTTAGTGACTCAACATTTCCAGCCATTGGAATACTAATTTTTTGAGTTGCCAACTTTCGCGCTTTGTCACTTGCACCTTCGGCTTCGCCACCAATGATCAATGCTAGTGGCTGGCGAAGATTAGTTTCCCAGCAAGATTTTCCATCCATATCAGCGAGATAAACTTCTAAACCCTGCGTATATGCGCGAATGTTATCCCATGTGGTTGAATGTGTAGCCAGTCGAAAGTGTGCCCCCATTCCAGCACGAACGACCTTTGGAGAAAAAGGATCGGTCGTTTCTGGAGGGATAATCACGGCCTGTACACCTGCGGCGGCAGCAGAACGCAAAAGTGTTCCCAAATTACCTGGATCGCGAATTTGGTCGGCGATCACAATAAAACTGGGTGAGGTGGGAATAGGAAGATCAATCAGTAAAATGACAGCTAGAATTCCCTGTGGTGTTTCGGTTTGACTCAAATCTTGTATAAGGCTTGAAGAGATTTGATCAACTTCAACGCCGCGCGCAATAAGACGTTCGATAAGAGATCTTCCTCGTTCATTCAATGTCTCATCATACAACGCAAAACGAAACAGCCAATTCATATTAGCTGCCTCTTCTACAAGTCTCACACCCTCGATCACAAACGCGTTCGCTTCACGACGCTCCTTGGCGCGCCCTAGCAATGCGCGCACTAGTTTGATTTTTGAATTTTGCGGTGAAGTGATCACAGTCACTGTCCCCACTTGCCATGCCAGGATTGGGTAAACACATCCACTGTCGGTTGATCAAAAAGAACCAATTTAACGATCTTTAATTCCGATAATGAATTCTCTACAAAATATTCTTCAATTGCCGAAATGATAATCTTTGCTGCACGCTCTTTGGGAAAGCCATAGATACCTGTCGAAATCGCCGGCATGGCAATGGATGAACATTTCAATTCATCGGCGACGCGCAGAGAACCTGTCACAGCCGATTCAAGCTTATTGTCTTCATTACCGTCACCCCAGACAGGTCCCACAGCGTGAATCACGTATTTCGCAGGCAGAAGCCCACCCGAGGTCCACGCGGGACGTGCATGAGGGACGCTTCCATGCTTCCGAACCCAGACATCCGATTCCTTTTGGATTGTTGGTCCACCTTTCTTTGAAATTGCCCAGGCAACACCGCCTCCATGTTGGAGGTGTTCATTTGCCGCGTTGACAATCGCATCCACTTCTTCCATGGTGATGTCACCTTGTACAATTTGGATGGTTTGACCTGTTGGGAGTACATGCTCAACGAGAATTGTGTTCATAAAAATATTTTACTCCCTTAAAACGCTCGGTCAGGGTGCTTCGCAAAGACCCTGACCGAACAAATTCAAATCCTACAAATTGCTACTTCGTTTTCGCGATCACTGCAGCGAATGTCTGCGGTTCGCGGATTGCCATATCGGATAACATCTTGCGATTAAGGGTGATGTTCGCCTTCTTCAACGCGGCGACCAACTGGCTATAGGTGGTTCCGTTCAAACGGGCAGCAGCATTGATGCGGGCGATCCACAGTTTGCGCATGTCACGCTTGCGCACGCGGCGATCACGAGTTGCGTACCAGAGGCTCTTGAGCATTGCCTCATTTGCACGCTTGAACAGGCGATGCTTTGCTCCGCGCTGTCCCTTTGTGATCTTCAAAACTCTTTTGTGACGTAGATGCCCTTGCGGGCCTCCTTTAACACGAGTCATTCTTTATCTCCTTGCAGTCTCGCGGGCGTCGGCGGGTTACGCCAGTTGCAAACACCCGAAAGCCGCAACTAAAAATTGATTACGACGTTCGCAGACGGGACGCTTTGCGTCGCTGCTACTTACTCCATATTGGGCGCAAGGCGCTTGACGCGCTTAATGATCTTGCGAGCTTTCACAGTCAGCATTTCAGACAACTGTGCTTTTGCGCGCTTCGACGTGTGTCGGCGCAAATGGCTCTTGCCGCCTTTCGTGCGGACCACTTTGCCAGAACCAGTCAGGCGGAAACGCTTGGACGTTGCCTTATGGGTCTTTAACTTGGTTTTGCCAGCTTTGGCTTTGCGAGGCATTCTAGGTTGCTCCTTTCAGACAAAATACGCAGTGCTGCGTTCATCCTAAACCATCAGACAATGTCATGGGATAGGCTTTCTTCAATAGACAACAAAACGCGGGTCGTCTTGCTGACCCGCGGACGTTCAACATCTTTGGGACTTGCTCTATTTGATGGTTTCCGCTTTCGCGTCAGTCTTAGGCTGCTCGCCCTTTTCTTTCTTTTTGGGAGTGCCTTTGCTGGGTGCCAGCACCACAAGCATTGTGCGACCTTCCATTTGCGGAGCCTGTTCGACTGTGCTCACATCCGAAAGCGCGGCAGCGATCTCTTTCAAATCTTCGAGCGCGATCTCCGGATAATCCATCTCGCGTCCACGGAACTTGATCGTCACCCGGACCTTGTTCCCTTGCAGCAACCAGCGTCGGGCATCCTCCACTTTGAAACCGCGATGGGCTTCATTCGTTTTTGGTCTCAAGCGGATTTCTTTTACCTCGATCTTGGTTTGGGCTCTCTTCGCCTCACGGTCTTTCTTGGCCCGCTCATAGATGAACTTTCCAAAATCCATGACCCGGCAGACGGGCGGGTTGGCGTTGGGGGAGACTTCCACAAGGTCCATCTCGGCGTCGCGTGCAATTTGCATGGCTTGCCTGATGGGAACAACACCAACGTTGCCGCCATCTGGGCCGATCAGTCGGACTTCCGTGACACGGATGCCCTCATTAACTCGAAATTCTGAAGCGCTGATAAGTTTCTCCTATTTCAAAACAGTTGACCAGCACTCGGCTGGTTTTTGGCGGGCTGATAATACCATGAAGACAGGTGAATCGTCAACAAAACAGACCGTAAACGATCAAAACTCCTCCGTCGCTCACGGTCTAGACGTATTTTACAACTTTGGCGTTCTTTTGGCAATTCTGTCTTTTGCGCGCACCAAGAATTCACCCAACGGAATATTGTTCTGCTGGCTTCCGTCTCGTACACGCAACGACACCTGTTCAGCCGCCATTTCGTTATCACCAATCACCAACATGTATGGTGCTTTCTGCTTTTGAGCATCCCGGATCTTGGCATTCATACGTTCGGGTCGTTCATCTAGTTCCACACGTATCTTTTCCAAGCGAAGTTTCCTGACCACCTGGCGGGCATATTCAAGATGGCGATCTGCAATAGGGATGACAACCACTTGCACCGGAGCAAGCCAAACCGGGAAGGCGCCACCGAAATGTTCGATCAGCACCCCAAAGAAACGCTCCATACTGCCGAGCAGGGCCCGATGCACCATATAGGGCCGATGGGGTTGTCCATCCTCGCCGATATACTCCAAACCAAACCGTTCAGGCAGATTGAAGTCGAATTGGATCGTGGAAAGCTGCCATTCACGATCCAAGGCATCCATTACCTTCAGATCGATCTTGGGGCCATAAAATGCGCCGCCTCCTTCGTCCACTTCATAGGGCAGTTGATGTGCATCAATTGCCCGGCGTAGAGCCTCGGTGGCTGTATCCCAGTTGACTGGGTCACCCACATATTTTTCAGGCTTCGTTGAAAGATAGGCTTTGAAATCTGTTAAACCCATCGACCTTAATACATAGAGCGAAAATTCGAGCGCCCGGCTGATTTCTTCCTCCACTTGATCTGGCCGACAGAAGATGTGTGCATCGTCCTGGGTAAAGCCGCGCACGCGTGTAAGCCCATGAAGCACACCGCTCCGTTCGTATCGATAGACAGTTCCGTACTCTGCATATCGTCTGGGTAGATCGCGATAAGAGCGGAGATGACTCTTGAAAATCTCAATGTGAAATGGACAATTCATCGGCTTGGCATAGTAATCCTCGCCTTCGATATCCATGGGGGAATACATGCTTTCCTTATAAAAATCGAGATGACCCGATGTATGCCACAAATGGGCGCGCCCGATGTGAGGAGAGAATACCCACTCGTAGCCATTTTCCAGGTGGGCGTTGCGGCTAAAGTCTTCTACCAGAACGCGGATCATGGCTCCTTTGGGATGCCAAAGGATCAACCCCGGACCGACATCCTCTGACACACTAAATAGATCCAGTTCCCGACCAAGCTTGCGGTGGTCGCGTTTTTTCGCCTCTTCCAATTTCCATAAATACTGTTTGAGATCATCAGCCTTTTCCCAAGCTGTGCCATAGATGCGTTGCAGCATCTTGTTTTTCTCATCGCCGCGCCAATAGGCGCCTGCAATGTTCATCAGCTTAAAAGCATCCTGTTTTATTTCTTTCGTGTTTTCCACATGCGGTCCGCGGCACAGATCAACAAACGTGTCATGTTGGTAAATTGAAATCTCGGGCTTCTCTTTCAGTGGATTACCATATTCGTCAAGACCACCTTTTTCAAGTCCTTCAATCAATTCCAATTTATAGGGCTGGTTGGCAAAAACCTTCCTGGCCTCTTCCGCAGAGATGACCGACTTCTTGAACTCGTGCTTGCCCTGCACGATCTGTCTCATCCGCTTTTCAATCTGTTCCAAATCTTCCGGCGTGAGATTGCGCGGCAAATCAAAATCATAATAAAAGCCGTTCTCAATCGGCGGACCGATCGTGTACTTCGCCTCAGGGAACATCTCCACCACTGCTTGCGCCATGATATGCGCAGCGGAGTGGCGGATTTTATAGAGTTGCGACTCCTCATACTTTTCTTGCATTTTCTGTGACATTCTTACTTCCCTACAATTCTGGTGCTCTTCTGGCAATTCTGTCTTTTGCCCGCACCAAGAATTCACCCAACGGAATATTATTCTGCTGGCTTCCGTCTCGTACACGCAAAGATACCTGCTCAGCTTTCATTTCATTCTCACCGACCACAAGCATATACGGAACCTTCATTAACTGCGCTTGTCTGATCTTGGCGTTCATGCGTTGCGCGCTGATATCTGCATGAGCACGGATACCGTTCTCCCGCAATTGCTTGACGATGCCATTGGCATATTCATTCTGTCCATCCGTGATCGGGATGACGCGCACCTGCTCCGGTGAAAGCCATACCGGGAAGTTGCCGGCGTAATGCTCGATCAGAAATCCGACCATGCGCTCGTGCGTTCCAAGCGGCGCGCGGTGGATGCAAAGCGGCACTTCTTCGTTGCCTTCCTTGTTCGTGAATTTCAAATCAAAGCGCTCGGGGACTGCAAAGTCCACTTGATTCGTGGCGAGAGAAAACTCACGTCCAATCGAACTCCAGACCTGCACATCGATTTTTGGCCCGTAAAACGCGGCTTCGTCTTCTGCTTCCATGTAAGGCACGCCGCCATTCATCATGGCGCGGCGGACCATCTCTTCCGTCTTGATCCAGAGGCGTTCATTGCCCACGTATTTCTTGCCGAGACCGGCTTTGCCATGCAGACTCAGACGCATCACATATTTATCGAGACCGAACAGCTTGAAGTAACTGAGATACATATCAACCACGCCCAGAAATTCCTGTTCAAACTGGTCTTCCGAGACATAGATGTGAGCATCATTCATTTGCATCGAGCGGACGCGCATCAAGCCAAACAATTCGCCTGATTTCTCATAGCGATAGCACGTCCCATATTCGGCAAGGCGAATCGGCAGGTCACGATAGGAACGTCCCTTTGAACCGAAGATCTTGTGATGCATTGGGCAATTCATCGGCTTGACGTAATACTTCACGCCTTCGAGCTCCATAGGTGGGTACATGCTCTCGGCATAATAGGGCAGGTGACCGGAACGGATGAACAAATCTTCCTTCGTGAGATGCGGCGTTTTGACGCGCACGTAACCAGCCTTGTCTTCCATCTCTTTAGCAAGCTTTTCCAGCTCTTCGATCATCACGCCGCCGTTCGGCAGCCACAGCGGCAAGCCCGGCCCCACTTCGTCATCGAAGATGAAGATTTCCAAATCTTTGCCTAATTTGCGGTGGTCACGCTTTTTGGCTTCCTCTAATTGCCAGAGATAATCCTTGAGCTGTTGCGCGTTTTCCCAGGCTGTGCCGTAGATACGCTGAAGCATTTTGTTGTTCTCATCGCCGCGCCAGTATGCACCCGCAATCGACATTAGTTTAAACGCATCCTGCTTGACCTCTTTCGTATTATTTACATGAGGACCGCGACACAGATCCGTGAACGTGTCGTG
>DASWEH010000100.1:0-3561 GCA_036394895.1 Anaerolineales bacterium | reverse complement strand
GAACCCGCACGGGATGCCGAGATTGCCTTCACCGCTTCGGGCGTCGTCAGCGAAGTATTGGTGGGAGAAGGCGAAGCGGTCAAGAAAGGGCAACCTCTCATCCGCCTGGGGGATGCCTCCGACACCAACTATGCCGCGGCCCAACTGGAACTCGTCAGCGCGCAGAAAGCCCTCAACGACCTGCTCAACACCTCCGGTGCTGAACTGGCGCAAGCCGTCATCGACCTCAAACAAGCCCAGGAAGACTTCGACAAAGCCGATGACTATCTGCGCTATCTCCAGAATTCCAAGAAAGTGCCGCGCACCGAAGTCCGCTCCTATCTGATCCAGACCTGGAAAGGCTATGAATACCGCACTCGCACCAAATTCTTCAAAGGTCCCGCTCCTGAAGATTGGATCATCGAAGCCCAGAATGATCTAGCCTTGAAGAAGGCAGAATTGGATGAAGCTCAGCACACCTATGACCGCATGAAAGGTGGCACGGATGAAGATCAACTGGCGGTGCTCCAGGCACGCCTGGATGCAGCCAAAGCGGGCGTGGCAGCCTTCGAAGTGCTTGCCCCCTTCGATGGCGTGGTAGCTGAGATGAATGCCAAGCAGGGCGGCTCGATCAATGCCGGGCAGAGTGCGGTCACCATTGCGGATTTCTCTTCCTGGCTGGTCAAGACCACCGATCTGACCGAGATCGATGTGGTGGAACTGGCTGAAGGGCAGCCGGTGACGGTGACCTTGGATGCGCTGCCGGAGGTCGAGTTGAAAGGTGAGATCCTGTCGATTGGGCAGAACTACACCGAAAATCAGGGAGATATCGTCTATGAAGTCACCATTCTCCTGACCGACACTCATCCCAACATGCGCTGGGGCATGACCGCCGCCGTCAAGTTCGAATAGATGCAAGGATTCAACGTCTCCTGACGCTGAATGTGAGGATTTTATGTCTCTCTTTAGCAAACCTCAAAATGGTAATGGCAGCAGGCCAATCATTGACATGCAGGATGTTCACAAATATTACAAGACTGCGATCGGGGATTATCACGCCCTGAATAGTATTGACCTGCAGATCAATGCCGGAGAATTTGTGAGCATTATCGGTAAATCCGGGAGTGGGAAATCCACGTTGCTGAACATGATCACAGGCATTGACCGGCCCACCTCCGGCGAAGTGCATGTGAACGGTACAGCAGTACATGAACTCAACGAAAATCGCATGGCGCGCTGGCGTGGTAAAAATCTTGGAGTCGTTTTCCAATTCTTCCAACTGCTTCCCACCATTTCTGTCGTTGAAAATATCATGCTGCCGATGGATTTCTGCCGCACCTATCCGATGCGTGAGCGCGAGAAGCGCGCCCTGGCATTACTAGAAATAGTGGAATTGGCCGACCATGCTTACAAGTTGCCAACCGCTCTCTCTGGTGGACAGCAACAGCGCGTGGCAATTGCGCGCGCCCTGGCAAATGATCCGCCCATTGTGATCGCGGATGAACCAACAGGAAACTTAGACTCTAAAACTGCTGAATCCGTCTTTACTCTGTTCAACGACCTTGTTGCGCAGGGCAAGACCATCATCATCGTCACACATGATAGCGGACTTGCGAAGCGTACTCATCGTACCGCATTGATCACCGACGGGGAAATTGTCAACGAATATGTGGCAAAGGCTATGCCAACGCTCACGCAGGATCAGATGTTACACGCGACCCGAGATGCAAAGAGCATGATTTATGAACCAGGCGCGATGATCCTTTCGGAGGGATCGAACGCGGATTGTTTCTACATTGTGTCAAAGGGGACAGTGGAAGTCGTCTTGCCACGCCTCAATCAATCGGATGTGATTGCGCTTCAACTGGGAGCCGGAAAATATTTCGGCGAAATCGAGTTTTTCCATGAGAAAAAGCATCGCGCTTCCATCCGTGCCTCAGAGCGCGGACCTGTTGAGGTGCTTTGCATCAGCTATGATCAACTCAGTGAATTGCTGGGTGAGTCTCTCGTCACGCGTGAGGCATTGCACCAATCCGCAGACAAGCATGAAGAGGAAAACGTTGCACGACGAAGTCCCGGGGGGTTTCTGGGGAGGGAAGAAATATCATGAGCAGCCGCTGGAAGAAAGTCTGGGCTGATTTCTGGATCAATAAATCGCGCACTTTCCTAACCATTATTACCATTGCGGTCGGCGTGCTGGCTGTTGGCTTCAACAGCAATCTGGGACAATATATGGCCGAAAGCATGGATAGCGACTATCTTTCTGCTAGCCCATCTGAAGCAACAGTTTACGCCGGACCATTAGATGATGATATGGTGAAGATCGCACGTGAGGTTCCTGGAGTGGATGCCGTCGAGGGTCGCAAGTCGACGAGTGCAACCGTCGTTCGCACGGATGATAAGAAGGTGTCCATCCAGTTCACCGCTGTGGAAGATCCGAGTCATACCACACTTAACCAACTTAAGCCCGCGCTGGGCAAAACCAGCCTGCCACCCCTTGGCGAAAAAGAAATCATCGTGGATGCTTCTGCTCAGACACTCGGCTACAAGCCAGGCGATAAGATCACTGTTGAACTAGGGGATGGCAAACACCGCGAGTTGACCCTTTCTGGCTATATGCACGATGTGACAGGTTTTCCATTCGGTTTTACAAATACGATGGACGCCTATGTGACGCCCAAAACATTGGAATGGCTGGGTGGGTCTGAGAATTACGACTCGCTGGCAATCAGTGTCGCTGAAAACCAGACTGATCAGGAACACGTCACCCAGGTTGCGCAGGCTGTTGCTGATCGTGTTGAACGCGCGGGTGCCACAATTTACTTTGTGAATGTCTATCAGCCCGGCCATCACTTCGCATACAACATTTCAAATGGGGTTTTCTTCATTCTGACTGTGCTCGGTTACATGACTGTTTTGTTGAGTGGATTCCTGATTGTCAACACGATAACCGCCCTGGTGACCCAGCAAACGCGCCAGATCGGGATCATGAAAGCTATAGGAGGCGACAACTCACAGGTCTTCATGATGTACGTGATTTTGATTCTCGGCTTTGGGCTGGCCGCACTGGCGATTGCTGTCCCCCTGGCAAATGCAGGCGCGAGATATTTCGGAGCCGGAATGGCTCAATATCTGAATTTCCATCCGCTTCCCTTTGTTGGATATCGAAGCGCCTATATCCAGCAGGTAATCGTGGGACTCGTCGTGCCATTGCTGGCAGCGCTCTGGCCTATTTACAATAGCGTGCGCGTGACCGTGCGAGAAGCGATCAGTGATTATGGACTCGGTGGCAATGCCAAGCCAAAAGATAAATCGGTAAGCAAAGGTGCGCTGTTCATGCCACGCCCAATGCGTCTTTCTCTCCGCAATGCCTTTCGCAAAAGGGCCCGCCTGATATTGACTCTCTTCACGCTTGTGCTGGGTGGTGCTGTCTTCATTGGCGTTTACAACCTGTGGGCTTCCTTCGATAAAACGATTCGAGATATTCAGGGATACTTCCTTGCCGACATTAACATCTCCTTTGGGCGTTATTACCGATATGACGAAGTTGCAACACTTGCCCAGAACATCCCGGGCGTTTCG
>DASWEH010000099.1:0-5008 GCA_036394895.1 Anaerolineales bacterium | reverse complement strand
TGATATATACCGGTGAACCAACTCCACAACTTTTTCAAGATGAGGCTCGAAGATCGAAAAATCGGACTTGCTTCTTGCCTCCATCCAGGCTTCAAACGCTTTGGCGGTAACGATAGCTTGTTCGGCGATAAATGAAGGTGGCACGCGTTTGGCCTTGTTGTAATTACGTTCTGCCACGCGCACCATGGCAGCCTCAGCGGTGTCAGCACCATCCAATTCCTGCTTCAGATCTTCGATGAGCCTGCCTATTTCATCGGTGATAAATTTTTCCTGGGCGATCTTGCTCAACGTTGCCAGTTGTTGGCCGCGCGCTTCATTGCCTCGGGGCGGCATATTTACCTGCTGGTCCCAGCCTAGCACGCTGGCGGCACGTCCAATATCTGCCACTTCACCCAATCTTTCTTTCAGTTGATTCAACTTTTCATTCATAGTCTCTCTCTCGAAATTATTATAGACTAACCTTGCGAAGGTTTATTCGCTTGGCCATCCGGGCTGATAATACAACCTTCACAAGGTTGATTTTATAAGATGCTAATCTGCTTTGTAAAATTATGCAACCGTCCAACGGAGCGATTCGCCCCGTAATGCCGATAACACTTCGTTGGCGATGTCCTCCGCCGCGCGGGACTGGGCCTCGACCGTCTGTGCACCGATATGCGGAGTAGCGATCACACGTGGATGCGAAACCAATTCCGTTAAACCGGGCGGCTCCTTCTCAAAGACATCCAGCGCAGCCGCAGCGACTTTTCCGCTGTTCAAGGCGTTGAGCAAAGCTGATTCGTCAATAATCCCCCCGCGCGCCGCACAGACGATCCGCACACCATCCTTCATTTGAGAGAACGCCAGTGGTCCGATCAAATCACGTGTCTGCACGTTGAGTGGCAGATGCAGTGAAATAAAATCGGACCAGGCAAATAAATCCTGGATCGAAACAGGTTCAGCGTCGCTGTGTGAAAGTTCATCTTCTGAGACATTCGGGTCGTACACAATGACATTCATTCCAAATGCAGAAGCGCGCTTGCCAACTTCGATCCCAATCCGGCCATACCCAATAATGCCAAGGATCTTCCCGTTAAGCTCAATCCCTTCAAATTCCTTCTTGCTCCATTGACCTTGTTTCATTGTTGCATCAGCACGCGGAATCTCTCGCGCAATTGCCAATAGGAGTCCAAGGCTCAGTTCTGCTACTGCGACAGTTGTAGAAGTTGGCGCGTTGACGACTGTAATATTCTGCTTCTTTGCAGCCTCGAGATCGATGTTATCTACGCCAACGCCTGCGCGGCCGATCACTTTTAGCCTGGAGGCTGCCTGGATGACGGCAGCCGTGACGCGCGTCTGACCACGAACGATCAAGGCATCGTACTCCGGGATGACTTTGAGCAGGTCATCTTCGAGTATCTTCTCACGGTAATCCACGTTTGCTGAGGCGCGCAAAATCGACTGGCCACGTTCGTCCAGTCCGTCTGAAATAAGAATGTTGTAATTGGGCATGGGGTTATTTTATCAGTGTTCAGTAAGCACTATGCAGTATTCAGGGATCAAAAACTGACAACTGCTATCTGAACACTGATTACTGCTACTCGTATCTTAACGCTTCGACGGGCTCCAACCCTGCGGCTCTGTTTGCAGGATAAATTCCAAAGAATAGGCCTACGATCGCAGAGAAGATGGTGGCAAGGGCAATTGCATCAAGCCCAACAATGGGTGTAAAGGCTGTGCCATTCGCCGCAGCGATTTTACCGACTGAAAATGAAATCAACCAGCCAAATAGAATCCCAATGATCCCGCCAATGAGACTCAGCAAGGAGGACTCAGTGAGGAATTGGATAAGAATATCGCGCTTGCGTGCACCCAATGCTTTGCGTAACCCGATCTCGCGCGTTCGCTCAGTGACGGAAACCAGCATGATATTCATGATGCCAATTCCACCCACCAACAGCGAAATGCCGGCAATACCACCCAGGAAAATCGTCAGGATACCTGTAATGGATTGGAATGTGGTGAGCAAATCCTGCTGGGAAAAAATAGTGAAGTCATCCGCTCCCACAGGCGTGCGATGACGCGTGCGCAAGATTTGCGAAATTTCTTCCGTGGCTTGGGTGACTACATCACCACTGGCTGCCTGCACAAAGATAATATCCACGCGGTCGCTGGTACTGCGGCGGATGAGTCGCGTTTGCGCTGTTGTAAATGGAACTAGTACCTGATTGTCTTCACTGCCAAAGGCGCCCCCGCCTTTTGATTCCAGCACACCAATGACGCGAAAAGGCTGTCCTTCAATACGGACGGTTTCGCCGGTCACCCCATCTGCATGACCAAATAAATCCGTGGCCACTTGAGGTCCAAGCAAAACCACAGAGGCGCGCCCAAGCATGTGCTCTTCTGTGATCATGTCACCTTCAGCCAGATTCAGATTCCGCACCTGGAAATAGTCAGGTGTGATACCGAAAAGCTGAGGAGAAGTCTGTTCGCCGCCAAACGATACAGTTGCATCTCCCTGTAATGCAGGCGCGACAGCCGCGATGGAGGGCGCGGCAAATTGATCACGCAGGGCCGCCGCATCACCCGTGGTCAACGGTTTCGGATTACGGACATTATTCGCCTGATCGCCTCGGAAAACAAATAAGAGATTTGTTCCAATCCCGCTGATCGAACCAGTGATGGAGGCTTGCGCGCCTTGGCCAACAGCCAGCATGGCAATCACCGCTGCAACTCCAATCACGATGCCCAGCACGGTCAACCCGGACCTGAGCTTGTTTCCGCTTAAGCTTTCAAGCGCTTCGAGAAAAGCTTGTCCGATGCTCATGAGGCACTCTCCAGCAACCCATCGCGCAAATGGATCGCACGCTGAGTTTGTTCAGCGATAATAGGATCATGTGTAACAATAATCAAGGTTGTGCCGAATTCTTTGTTCAAATTAAGCAATAAAGCCATGATCTCCTTACCAACTTTTGAGTCAAGGTTTCCGGTTGGCTCATCCGCCATAACAATGGCAGGGTTATTAACGATGGCACGTGCGATCGCGACACGCTGCTGCTGCCCACCGGAAAGTTCATAAGGGCGATGCGTCATACGATCTTCAAGCCCCACTGCTTTGAGAGCCTCTATCGCGCGTTCCCGACGGCCCTCTGGATTACCAGAATATCGCAAGGGCAATTCAACATTGGTAATTGCTGTCTGACGCGAAAGCAGATTAAAGCTTTGGAAGACAAAACCAACTTTGCGATTGCGGATGCTTGCCAGTTGATCATCATTGAGGGATGCAACGGGCTCGCCATCCAGAACGTACTCACCAGAGGTAGGTCGATCTAGGCATCCAAGCGTATTCATCAGCGTGGATTTTCCTGAGCCGGAAGGGCCCATGATCGCAATCACTTCGCCGCGCTTGATATAAAAGGAAACGCCGCGTAAGGCTTCCACTTCTACTTCGCCCATTTTGTAAACCTTGCGAAGGTTTTGGGCTTCAATAACGTTGGACATACTACTATCCACCAAACCTACGGCCGCCTGGGCCTGGTGCAAATTCAGCGGGTGGATTCAAGATGATCACGTCGCCTTCTTTGACGTCACCACCCGCAACCACACTCAATGTATCTGAGGAAGAACCGAGTGTAATTTCCTTTTTGACAGGTTGGCCATTCTCCAGGACATAAACTACACGTTGATTATCTACAAGACGGACTGCACGATTCTGGACCAAAAGAACATCCTGCATTTCCTCTACCACAATGTTGACTGCTGCAGTCATGCCGGGTTTTACCATTGCATCTGCGTCGGTTAATTCCACCGTGACGGTGAAATTGACCACGCCTTCATCTGCGGTACCAGCTTGTGTCACTTCTATCACCTCACCATGATATTCCTTCCCAAGGATCGCATCAAAGGTAAGTGTGACAGGTTGTCCAATCGTGACGTTGTTGATATCCACTTCAGAGACTTTCACATCCACCAATAAACTGGATAGATTATCCAGACGGAACGCGGTCGTTTCAGGGCTGACCTGATCGCCAGGCAATGGGTATGATTCCGTTACTGTGCCGGCAAACGGTGAGATCACGCGCGCCAGGTTAAGGGTCGCTTGAGCAGCATCCACGCGTGCCTGTGCCGCCATAATATCTTCCATGTTTCCATTATTCAAACGATCAAATTCCCGCTGAGCATCAGCCAGTTTTGCCTTCGCAAGCGCAAGGTCTTCATCCGCTTTTTTGATGGTTCCTTCATCAGCATAGCCACGATATTCTTTAAGGATTGGAATCTTTCTATTCCTGAATTTTTTGTAAACAATTTTCTTGACGTGGATCTTTCCGTTTAATTCAATACGCCAATTGTTTGCCTTGTCAAAGGCCTCCTGAGCATCACGAAGATTGATCACCGCTTGGGCACGCGACGTATCGGAACTCATGAGCTCATTCAGCGACTTTTGGGCATCAGCCAGATCTGCTTCTGCCATGATGACGCTCTGAGGCAAGGAAGTCTTTGCCAGATACGCCATCACGAAGTCAGACGGGATATTGTCGCCAACTTTCACATTGACCGTGTCCACTGTTCCGGCAGCCTGCCAGATCAATAACGCGCTTTGCTTTGCACGCACCGTACCGGTCGCGCCGATGGTAGCCGTCAGATTGCCGCGCTCCGCTTTGGCAGTCTGGAACTGGCTGGCCGGATCTGCATTTGACCTGCGCACAAATATGAACGCGGATGCCACAAGCAGCACAACCAGCAAACCAATCAATAGATTTCTATATTTCTTCAAAAACGAACGCATTGTTTTCCTCCGCGAGGGGCTGCCTCGCCTGATCGAAAATTTTACCGTAAAGCCCTACGCTTATACCTTACAATTATGAATTGAACGTGAATTTTATAGATAGAGATTATTAAATCACCGAGCCAAGTCTACAAACCATTCATTTAAAAATACGTTTTCCACGGAATAAAGTTGATAATGAGTAAATGAACGCGTCACCCATAAGTGTTTGAAATGGGCAATCCTCAACCTTAGTTAAATTAA
>DASWEH010000098.1:0-3672 GCA_036394895.1 Anaerolineales bacterium | reverse complement strand
AATCTCGGTCTAGCCAATAATCCGCTGACGAATCAAAGGTGACACTAAAATCATCTGAAAGCAGAAATTGATTAGAGGGTAGCGCTTTGCGAATGGTCCAAAGCTCATGGCGCAGATAAGCCCGTGCTTTTTCTTCTGTCGCATCGGGCCAGAACATCCCCGCTAATTTTTCACGACGATGTAAGGTCCCTGCAGTTAAAATTAGATAAGCAAAGAGGGATTGAGCCGCCCGCGAGGAAATGATAACCGGTTTACCATTACACTTTATCTCAAATTTACCAATAAGACTTACTTCGAGCATCTCTATCCTTTGGATTTTCACAGTATGGCATTCGAACAGGGAAAATCAAAGACCCCAAAGAAACGTTCACCTTTGGGATCTTATTTTACGACTGAATAGATGGTTTGGTTATTTGACCTTCGCCTGATTCGCCACTGCCGCAGCTTTCTTCGCTGCTTCTTCAGCATCGCCAAGATAGTAGCTCTTGATCGGTCTCAAATCCTCATCAAGTTCATACACCAGAGGCAACCCGGTTGGGATATTCAATTCCGTAATCTCCGCATCCGAAATATTATCAAGATACTTCACCAGGGCGCGGATGCTGTTCCCGTGCGCGCCGATGATCACGCGCTTGCCCGATTTGATCACAGGACTCAGCGTCGAGTGCCAGTACGGAAGAACACGATCGAGCGTGATCTTAAGCGATTCGGTGGCTGGCAACTGTTCAGGGGTCAGGGACGCGTAACGCGGGTCGAATCTTGGGTGACGCTCATCGTCCAACTCCAAAGCCGGAGGCGGGATATCATAGCTGCGTCGCCAGATCTTCACCTGTGCTTCGCCAAACTTCTCTGCCGTCTCCGCTTTATTCAAGCCTTGTAGCGCCCCGTAGTGACGTTCGTTGAGCTGCCAGGCGTTCGTGACAGGAATCCATTCGAGATTCAATTCCTCCAAAACGATCCAAAGGGTTTGAATGGCACGGCGTAAAACAGAGGTGTATGCCACGTCAAAAACATAACCGCCTTCCCTCAACAGCTTTCCCGCTTCGTGCGCTTCTTCCCTGCCCAGTTCCGTCAGGCCAACATCCGTCCAGCCTGTAAAACGATTTTCGAGATTCCAGGTGCTTTGTCCATGACGAACCAAAACGAGTTTGTACATTGATGCATCTCCTTGATTTTATTTCTTTTGAACATTGCGGTTGGCAGTACTGATTGCCTCCAGCAACTCATTTTTCATTTGGGATGCTGTAGTTATATCCTTTCTAAACAAATCCTGCAACTCCTGCGGATCTTCCTGCAGATTATAAAGCTCAAAAGAATCGGGGTGACCTGGATAGCCTGTGAAAAAGAATAATTCATGGGCGCCTTTGATTAACGTGAACGTAGCCCGTTTGATCGGACGAAAGGCTGGGTTATCTTTTGCCATCATCGGGAAAATACTTCGAGACACGTCTTCGGTCCCACCAAAACCCGGCAGAAGTCTGCCTTCGACCCAATCAGGGATTTCCTTGCCAGCGATTTGCAAGAGAGTCGGTAGCAGGTCCAGGTTACTGGTCAATGAATGGAAATCAGAACGAGCTTGCTGTCGCGGTGCACAAATGAGCAAAGGGATGTGTGTGACAGGCGCGTACATCAAAGCGGAGGCGTGGCCCTGCTCACCGCGCTCGAAGAGCTCACCATGATCGGAGGTGACAATCACGTAACTGTTCTGCAAAACGCCAGATGATTCCAAATTAGATAACAGCTTGCCGAATTCCGTATCCAGATCGACGATGAATTCATCATACTCACGTCGATACTTCCGCAAGCTCTGATCAGAAAAATCGCTACTGGCAAATGAATGGCGAGGCTTATCTTGTAATTTCAGATCTTCCGGGAAGATGCCAACAAAATTCTTGCGCGCGCTATAGGGGTCATGCGGGGACCAAAAATGAAAATAGCCAAGATAGGGTGAGGATTGCCTCATACTACTTTGTATAAGATGATCAATACCATCCAGCACACTGGTATTCTCGTATGAGAAGTCATGGTTGGTAGGGAGTCCCCTTGGATAGTCAGCAGAAATATAAGGTCGATCAGAGGCCAAGGCTCGTGCAAGGTCGGCAGAACCAAGAAAGAGCGAACCGGGATATGGATGCAGATCATCCACCCTGAGATTGAGAAAGTCTTGAAATACAAAATAAGCAAGATCGCGGTCCGTACGGAGAATATCAGGCTGCATCAATGAATCAGCATATCGGCTATAAGAATCCGAGGGAAGGTGTAAATCTAAATCCTTTTCGAATTGACTCAATAAGATGTCTGCCCACAGGTTCTGAGTAAACGCAACACGTGTGTATTCCTTACCAATCAAGCTGAAAAAATTTCGGTCTAGTAAAGAGCGGTCTATCATCCCCCGGTAGTTAATGGCACGATGAGTCCATGGATAGAGCCCAGTGAGCATGGAAGCAGTTCCGCTCGTCGTGAAATTCCCTGCAGAATAATGATTGTGATATACCGACGCACGTTCGGCAAACTTCTCCAGGTTGGGTGTCGTCTTGCGAGGATACCCGTAAAGAGATAAATGCCGAGCAGACATTGCATCGAACACGAAGATAAGAATATTCGGTTTATTATTACTTTGGGAATGCGCCGAAGAAAGGATCCGTGAAGCCCCGGCAAAGGTGGCGCTTGCTACAAGAGCAGCGGAGGTTTTCAAAAAATCACGCCGGCTGATTAATGACATTTACACCTCTATGCGACAGTTCGAAAAATCACGTAAGCGAAGAGGATCACAAACAGCGGTATAAGAATATACAAAAAAACAATCATTCGATCCGATATCCATAAAATGATGGAATGCAAGAAACGCGCAACGCGCAGCTTTGGCGATAAACTTAGAAGTATGGCTGTTAGCAACAATACAACAAACGGAGGGATTAATAACCTGAGTCCGCTATCGATACCGAATTGCATCTGAAACCTGACAAATGCAATCAAAGAGCCGATCAAGCCTGTCGCGAGTATCGTTCCACGGACCACAAAATCATCTCGGAGGAAAGAGGTAGGCAATAATACACAGATCACCAAAAGCAGCAGCAAGACAATCAGGCTTTCGATAAGGTTAGTGACCATCGAATAAGAAAAGACAGTAAGAATTTCCCCTATGTTCAAGATCAGCAACCAGGCGGATAATTTCCACAAGAAAGCAGTGATTGTCCATGCGGAGAACATCACGGCAATCACAGCATAAACCTGTAGGATCGCCTGGCGGTTTGGAAGGCGATGGAACATATGCATCGATTTCAATAGCTATTTTCGGGAGGAATTCGATTCCGATAAAGTTGTTTGTCTGGAACAGCAAGCATCTGCGTCTGATTCAATGGCAGATTAAGGAATTCAGTTATTTTCTCACAGAAAGCTGTGGGGCTCGTCATGAGCTTGTTGTAATTTACATAGAGCACTTCCATATTCGGCTGGCGAACCAACCAAGGTTTCATTACAGATAAATGTTGATGAATTTGCCGCTCGATCTCGGTATCATTTGCCGTTGGCTTTTCATTTCGATTGGCTAACATTTTATGCTGAGATGCCAGGATCTCCTGGATTTCTCGCTCTAAAAAAATGATCTTATAGGAATAATTGGCAGGGAGGTATTCCAGCAATGCAGAAATAACCTTGACGGCCTTCCCCCCC
>DASWEH010000097.1:0-7860 GCA_036394895.1 Anaerolineales bacterium | reverse complement strand
AACTGCGCCGTTGCCAACCGGCTTGAAGGCCGCACCGGAGCAGACCGTGCCGCGCGCGAACAGGATTTGGTCGCCCGCGGTGTACGTCTGCTGGTTGGCACGCGTGGCTGTGCGCCAGGCGGTGGACGGGCTGAGGCCGTTGTTCGAGTCGTTGCCTGTGGCACAGTTTACATAATAAATTGTGTTGACAGCCCGGGCATTTGATGGTGCCGCAAATAGGCTCATCAAGACGACGAGCAGAGCGGTGATGATCATCACGCTACGTCTGAGATTGTCTTTCATGCTGAAACTCCTCTTTAGAAAATGTTTTACTGTACCGTAATCACATTTGCCGTGGTGCTGCTCTTGCCGGTGCTGTCCGTGATCTTGACCTGGATCGAGTGAGTACCAGGCGTCAAGTTGGCTGTGGCAGTGTAGAGACTGCCCGAAACCAAGGTCATGTTCGTGAATGCGCCATTGTTAATGGGATCGATCCGGTACTGCACCGATGAGATTGTGCCGTCATCGTAAGCATTAGCGTTAATGGTCACATTGCCTGCTGTGACTGTCGCCGATTTCGCTGGCGAGGCAATGACTCCACTGGGCGACGCGTTGTAGGCTGCAGAGGCGTTGCTCAAGACCCAGCGTACAGAGTTGAGCGCTACGTTAGCGGCAGTCAGAGTCACGGTCGGCCCAGTAGACGTGCTCGTGCCAGTAAAGTCATCTGGATCAAAGGTGTCAATGCTCACGCTTGACCAAGGCGTCTTGAGAGTGAGCGTAAAGTTGCGTGGATCGGGCACATAACCACCCTGGAAGTTGGTCAGGATGACCTCGATTCGATCAGGATATTGGACGGCATCCACCTCATATTGGCAATCGCAGTTAGAGGTGGAGACTTCCACCGGGATCGATTTGGCAGACCAATCCTCCACCCAGTTCCAGTGCTGCCAGTAAGCGCCGGAGCTCGTCCACGTCCAGTTGGTGTAGGGCGGGCCGGGCGGCTCGATGTTCATCAGGCCGGTGTTGTAGTTATCGAAGTAACCATCATTGTGGGCGTAAGGATCGGGGGCGCCAAAGCAGCACCAATCGGTATTGTTCGGCCAGCGGGCGTCTTTGTCCGGGTCGCCTTTGAGTTCCCACTGGGTCATTAGATCCAGCGTAGAGGTGGTGTCCAGTGTCAGGTAGCCGATGGCGGAGGCTGCTTCCGCCGGGTTGTACTCTGGCACCGCGGACTCGTTGATGAACCAGTTGGCAGGACCCGTCTCTGTGATGATGTAATTGAGCGAAGGGTCAATGGCCTGGATGACATCCAGGGAGGGCTTGAGGCCCCACTTGTAGTCATGGGTGTTGAAACCATCCATGTGGCCCTGCAACGCTGCATACCATTCCTGCCACTGCGACGTCTGCCCTGGTTCGTTGGAGGAAGAGGGATAGACAGTGGCAGCAATCCCATCGCCGTTGGCGTCGATCGTGTCATACTGCTTCAACGTATCGTAGGCTTCGATTTCCAGCCGCTCATAGTCGGTCTGGGTGCCCTTCCAGAAGCCATCCGTGTTGACCTCGTTCATGATGGCGTAGTCGTCAACGAGATCGCCCATACGGACCGCCACCTCACGGATAAATTCGGTCCAATACGTGTCAGAGGTGGGTGGATAATCGTCGTAATTCGCGACATCCGTGCCATAGTTGGAGGCCCACTTCGGCGTGTATTGAATCTTGGCCACGATGTGCTGGACACCAGCATTGCGGAGCGACTGATAGTAATAGCGGTAGTAACTCCAAACGGACTCGTCCCACACGAGGTGGGCTGGCTCCAGGTCCATCCAACTCAGGTCGGGATAGGACGCGGTCCAGTGGGCGGACTCAACCATCTCGATGTCCGAATCGAGGGTATTGTTATTGAGCAGGTAATTGATCCAAACCTGTCCGGGGTTGCCTTTTTCGATGTCCTCCTGCCGCATCCGGCTGAGGAGCGCATCGTTGACCCAATAGTCGGTAGAACCGAGGAAACGCTTGGGCTGAGTGTAGTCCACGATACCTTGAATCAATGCCACGTAATCCATGTCGAAGTACGGTGTTACGCCATCCGGCAGTGAGCCGGGCCCGGCATTCGGCGCACCGGAGACACGCAGTTGCAGAGTATTGGAGCCGATCACAAGCTGATCGCTGGTGATCGCCCAGCGTAGGGTCTGCATGCCCTGGTTTTTGCCGCCGTTACCCCACTTGCTGAACTCCCACGAACCGGCCCAGCGCGGAGTCAACTTGTGGCCGTTGAGCGTAGCTTGCAGGCCGGAGACTGAGTTCTGGGCCGTGTCACCGGCGACGACCTTCAGATAGTAATCTCCGGATACCGAGTTCATAGTGAAGATAATTGTCTCCGTTGTATTGGCTCCAGAGAGTCGAGCGGGGAAGGCTGAGGCAGACGATACACCAACCGTGAACGTGCCAACACTACCCGTGAACTCAGCTGCTGAGTCATTCAACGCGCCAATGGACCAGACAGCACCAGGCGGCGGGCTGGTGGGCACGGCGGTAGGAGTTGGGGTTTTGGTAGGCGGTCTGGCCGCAAAAGCGGACTGGCTTGGCAGCGTCAAGCTCAGGCTGAACATAACCAGCAAGATTACAACTGTAGGTACTAAGAGATTGGGCCTGCGATTACCTTTCATGAGCGTGCCTCCTTCTGTGATTGGATGAAACATGCTAATATGCCCGGGTAGGCGGGCCTTTCACTCTACAGAGTACGCCTGGTCATGAGAAAAAACATGCTCGCAGGGATTCAGTCTTTGCTCATAAGGATTCAAACCTAAAGCGACAAATTATCGATTGGAATGATTGTGTCGGTACACACCGGGTGAGACCCCCAATTCCTTCTCGAAAAGCCGGGTGAAATACGAAACGCTTGAGAAGCCAACCGCCATGGCAGTTTCGGTGACATTTGCACCGGTTCCCAGCATTGCTTTGGCCTCTTTCAGCCGGTAGCGATTGAGGTATTCCACGGGCGTAATATTCAGTTCTTTGTGAAAACATCGAGTCAGATAGCGTTCGCTCAACCCCAATTGACGCGCCATATCCTGCCGCGAGAAAGGTTCGGCGTAATGCTTGTGGATATAGGCCATCGCTTTGCGGACGATCCACTGCATTTCGGAACCGAGTCGGGGGGCGCGGGCAAGGGCCGATTCTACATGGGCCATCGTTTCCTGGGCGCTGAAAATCCCTTTCTGGAGTACCGCTGCAACTCCTTGATTGAGACGGGCCATATCTTCTTCCGTAAGCACCTGCCCTGTCAACACCACAACGGGTATCGTGCGGATGTTTTCGTCTTTGCGCAAAGCGTTAAGCACTCCAAAACCATCCAACTCGGGCATCATTAGGTCGAGCAGGATCAGGTTCGGAAGTTCCTGGCGGATCACCTCCAGGGCTTCGCGTCCATCATGAGCGCGCAAGACACGGCAGGCGGGGAATTGGGACTCGATGATACGGGTATGCATCTCGAGGATTGCCGTATCGTCGTCCACTAACAGGATTGCCTTTCCCTCCGCAGAAGAATTGACGTTTAACCCCTGGCGTGCCAGCGCCCCAATGAGTTCAGGCGAATCGACTGGCTTGGTCAGATAATCCAATTCCAGGATAGATCCGCGCTTTTTTTGTAGAGAGAAAAAAAGCACCGGTACATCCTCTGTGGCCGGGTTTTCCTTGAGGATCTTGATGATTTCCCAACCAAATCTGGGAGTTAGGCCGGCATCTAGGATGATCGCGCCTGGCCCAGCATTTAGCATAGGCGAAATCCAATTGGACGACTCTTCATCTACCTGGAGCCTCACCACATGATAGCCGCGGTCGGCAAGATGGTCGTGCAATTCTTTTCCTGCGCTGGAGTGCTTTGCTACCAAGAGAACAACCGGCCCACCCTTGATTGGCGATGCCATCGCTCTCGAGTCAGCCTCGTCCTGGATCACAGGCAGGGTAAAGAAAAAGTTGGAACCAGCGCCCTCTTGACCAGTCGAGTCGACCCAGATACGTCCGCCATGCATCTCAACAAGACGCTTACAAATTGCCAGGCCGAGGCCGAGGCCTCCGTAACCGCGCGCAGTGGTACGCTCAGATTGCCGGAATTCGTCGAAGATGAGTTCTTGTTCTTCGGGCGGGATTCCCAAACCCGTGTCGCTGACATGAATCGTGACCATCCTCTGATCGAGGCGGACGATGAGCGCGACCTCGCCCTCTGCCGTGAACTTAATCGCGTTGTTAACTAGGTTAAGGGTCACTTGGCGGAGTCGGGTGCGGTCGCCCCAGACCCGCGGTAGATGGGTTGGGATTTCACACCGCCAACTCAGGCACTTATCTTTGGCAATCTGTTGGCCGGTCATGATTACCGGTTGTAAGACTTCGGCCAAGTCGAGTGGCTCACAGGTCAATTTCAACTCTCCGGCCTCATCTCGCGACAAGTCCAGCACGTCTCGGATCAATCCATCCAGTTGTTGGGCACTGATGTAGATGCGCTGGAGTTCATCGCGAATACCTGCCTCACTTGGCAGAGCAACTTCTTCTGGTTGCTTGATCAGCGAATGAGACAGACCAGTGATCAGGCTCAAAGGAGTGCGTAGTTCATGACTCACAGTAGATAGAAAACGGCTTTTCATGTGGTTGGCTTCCTCTGCCAGCCGTTGTCCCTCAATAGCTTCCTTGTGCAGCCGAATGCTGCGAAAGGCGCCAGCTAGCTGCTGCACGATGGTCACGCTGGTATCCAAATCAATCGTATCAATTGCGATGTAGCCCTCGGCCATATCTTGAATGAGTAGAGGGAACAACACCAAACTGAATGGCTTGCCCACAGGAAAGACTCCGGCGGGCGGAAACTGGCGGCTCGGAAAGTGGATAGGAACAACAGGCGACTCCGATGTTGAATAGAGCCGGGTCCGTGCTACTTGGTCATTTCCTTCCGCTTCATAAATGGCTATCAGAATACGCCGAATGCCGATCGGAGGCAAATATTCTGCCAACGCATTGAAGATCTGATTTTCGTCCACCGCCATGAACAGACGTGAAGTCAACCGACCAATTTGGTCAGAGACGAACCTCCTGTTGCAGACATATTGCCGATACTGCCGGCGCATGGAGATGCTGATGGCGATACGCGCCTGGCGCATCATTTCTTCGAGCGGTTGCCTTACATCATCATTCGTGGCGATCAGGAGTTCGGGTACACTTTCTTCCAGGCTCGAAAGCGCGGTATGCCACACATACGGATCATCCCGGGCTTCCTCCACTTGCTGGAGAATCCCGGAAAAAACCTTATAGAACGACGACGGATCTCCTTCTTTAAGACAATGATGGAATGCTTCAACCAGTTGTGTGGATAAAATGGTAAGTTCATCCGGCTCGATAAAGCGGGTCTCATCCCTCACCGCTTCGCGGATTGACCTGGCCGTAGCTGGCAGTGAGATGATCGAATCTTGGCCTTGTTCCCCTATCGTTGAGATGTCCTTACCTATCAGACGACCAGGTAGGCAGCCGCAGGATTCACGCACGACGAGTTTCACCGGAACCTGGATAGATTTATCCGCCGAGGACTGTCCGTTGATGATCTGAAGCAAGAGAGTCAGTGCCCTTCGGCCCGCCTCAACGACTGGATAATGGATAGATGTAAGCGGCGGATTCTGACCGGCCGCATCGGGCCAATCATCAAAGCCGATTATGGCAATATCTTCTGGGATCCTTAATCCTGCTTTTCGAATCGTCTCCATGGCGCCGATCGCCGAATGATCGTTGCTGGCAAGCATCGCCGTGAACCCGACTTTGGAATCCAACAGCTCTTGCATGGCCTGCCTTCCCCGGACGATATCGTGGTAGCCGTGCACGATCAGGCGCGGATCGCTTTCTAGTCCATAATCCTGCACGGCCCGGCGATAAGCTTGGAGTCTGAGCAGACTGTCGGCGTCGACCTCATTGTTCTCGTGCCCGGCGATGAAAGCGATGCGCTGGTGGCCATGCTGCACCAGGTGTTTGATCGCCTGACGTATCCCTGACTCGTTATCAAGGCCAACCGACGCGCCTTTTTCCCCCGGACCAACAAAAACAAGAGGATGACCTTCTGCAATGACCTGCTGGATATATTGCGAACGTTCGGTGGTGAGCAGGGGATTGATCGCGATCAAGCCATCCGTATTCCACGGGCCCACTGGAACAAAGTCATTTTCAGGCGAGACCACAGGCCAGGCTGGCTGGAGGCGGATCGGGCTGCTCGCGTGTCCCAGTCCGCAGGCCAGGAGCAGGTTGCATCCCTGATTTTGCGCTTCGGCGTGGATGCCATGCAGCACGAGGTCAAGAAATCCATGTACGTATCCCTCATATACCTGCCAACCAGCTAGTACTCCGATCGTAGGAAATCTTTGGATGGGGCTCTGCATATTTTCTATCTCCATAAGTCTCATCAGCAGCGGGTGGATTGGTTTTAGAGAAAAAACAGGTTTCACTCTTAATCCTGAGTGAAACCCATGGCATTGATTCAGGCGGTCAACATCACACCATCCTTGAAGTCAACAAATATATCCGTGATTGAAATCAAATTATCAGGCATGTATATGAAAACACGATCTCTATATTTCATTCTTACCTCATAAGAAACGGTGAATCTAAAAACGACAAAAGAGTTCGCATGAAATCACTCCTGGTGACATCGGGCGATTTCATTTTTACTATGATTTGCGCTGGGGTCAAGCAATTGAAAAGACAAATCGCAGCATTACTTGGCATCAACTATGATTCGCTGCCCAATTCATGTGCTTCTTCGCCATTTGTTGCCGAAAGTGAAAGGAAATGGGAATCAGTTTGATCATCACAATGATCAGCGCAGGTACGATCATGCGGGCGCTCCGTCATCGCCACCTCGTCACAGTGCTTCATCCAGTTCCCAAACTTCTAGTGGCGCGCGTTATGGTTGCCGCGTCCGAATCTCAGAGTCGCGGTGGCAACCTGGATTTTTGCAGGCGGTGAGCATCATACGAGCTGTAGTTTTTCGGTCACGCCCGAGTATCTCCGGGATTTCGCCGAGATGGCAGGGATTGAATTCCTATTGATTGACGAAAACACGCGTGTGGACGAGTTCAAGGAATGCTTCGAGCGATGAATCTCTAAGTCGGTGAGAGTAAAACGTTGAAATTCACCATTACTGCCTGGATGACGTCGTTCTATAATGAGGAGGTGAATTGGACAGCAAGCAACACCGCCCGCGAAATTCTGAAGCTTTTCCAGGATATTGTTGCCACTGAGCATATCACGGTTCTAATGTCTTCGGATGATCCGCTCGTGGATAAGTATGCAGATGAAGTCGTGTTGTTGAGAGATAGTCAGATTAGCGTCCCGATTGGGTCGTAAGAAATTACATACGCAAGTTGGTGTTGAGAACAAAGTAAACGTAATTCGAGGAGCGAGCAGGTATGTCGGATAAGGTGCAAGCATGGTCAGAAATTGTAAAAATTCCCACATATAAAATTGGCATACCCGATAAGAATCCGATGTTCCTCGAAAAGCGGGTGTATCAGGGCAGCAGTGGAGCCGTATATCCGCATCCGGTAATTGACCGCGTCTTCGATGAAAAGGAGGACAAAGAGTACACTGCGCTATATCTCGAAAACCAGTATCTCAAGACCATGATCCTGCCCGAGTTAGGCGGGCGTGTACAGATGGCGCTGGACAAAACCAATGGCTATCATTTTGTCTATTACAACCGGGTCATCAAACCTGCCCTTGTTGGGCTGGCCGGCCCCTGGATTTCAGGCGGCATTGAGTTCAATTGGCCGCAGCATCACCGCCCCGCGACGTTTTTGCCAGTGGACTTCGCAATCGAGGAAAACGCGGACGGCTCGAAAACCATCTGGTGCA
>DASWEH010000096.1:0-3953 GCA_036394895.1 Anaerolineales bacterium | reverse complement strand
ACTGGGTCGCGGCTTCAGGTCCATCGACGTGCGGCTGCCACCAACCCGACTCAAAATAAGACGTCGCGTCGTTATCCCACTCGACCGTGATCACGCCTGTGTCATCTACATCAATATCTTTATAATAAGTTCCAATTTTTGCATACACGGCAATAGGCTTGGGATCGCCTAGTAAAAATCGTGCGGTATCCAGCGCATGGATTCCCATGTCTGCCAGCGCGCCGCCGCCGGCAAATTCCTTTTGTGTGAACCATCCGCTGGGACCCCAATGGGTATGCACGCCGATGCCTTTGGTACGAACGATCTTTCCTAACCTCGGCGATTGCTCTTTCAGCCACAATACATCCGGGTCAAACCGCCAGCAGTGTGCCACCATCAACAACGCGCCGGATTTCTCTGCGGCTTCACACATCTGCTCTGCCTCTTGTGCGTTCATAGACATTGGCTTTTCGACCATGACATGCACCCCTGCATTAAGCGCGGCAATGGTTTGTGAGGCGTGCAGATAATTGGGCGTGCTGACCACCAATGCGTCCACATGGCCATCCTTCAACAGTGCTTCGACACTTTCGTATTGGCGAGGAATCCCATAATCGTTTGCAAAAGCCTCCATTGATTCGGCTCTGTGATTGACCACCGCCACCAATTCCGCACCACAATTCTGTGCGGCGCGTGCGTGAATTTTGCTGATATAACCTGTCCCTGCAAATGCAATCCGCATACCTACTCCTCTCCTTACTCATGAAAAAAATGCAACGTATGCCCAGTCAGAACAAAGAATCGTTCCAGCTCTGTTTTTGAAAGGATCAGGGTTGCTGTGTTCACAAGCGGATGACTCAGAAAGTATTCAGCCTGCCAGATTTCAGCATCGACCCATAATTCCACTTGATATTCCGTGTCATTTGCCAAGCCCATCATCGTTACAGCGCCGCGTGTGACGCCCAAGAAACGTTGCAAGTTTTCCTCAGAGGCAAACCGTAGATTTGCAACTCCCAATTGCGGGGCTAAGGTATCCAGCTTTATCGTCTTCTCACAGGCAGTGACTGCCAGAAAGAATCGCCGCGCCTTTTTGTCGCACAGGAATAAATTCTTAGTACTTACCGCGGGTAGCTTGGGGCGATGCAGCTCCGACTCGGCACACGTGAAAACAGCCGGATGTTCGATGCGCTGATAGGCAAAGTGGTTGGCATCCAAGAATTCGAGGAACTCTTTTTCGGTCGCGATCATGTTATTTGAACTTCACTCGCAGCGTCACGATCTGATAAGGTTTCAAATTTAGGAGGATCGAATCGTTTTCCACGCTCAAAGCGGATTCATTTTCCTCGAGCAGATTCGTCGCCCAGACGGATTCCACTGCGCCTCCAAACCGGACCTGGACCGGCCCACGTTTCCTCTGGCTTTCAAACAAGCGGATAATGATTCCGTCTCCATTCTCCGCGCGTTTCACTGTTTCGACAATCACGTTGGGCGCAGATACCAAGATTAGGGATTGAAGATTAGAGATTGGTTTTTCTGACTTTTGACTTTCAACTTTCGACTTGTAGACCAATATCGGATCATTCAGCAAATACGCTTCTCTCAGTGTTTCTTCATTCCACGAACCTGCATGTGGATACAAGCTGTACTTGAATTGATGTTCGCCAAAATCCGCCATGGGATCGGGCATGGTGGGGGAACGGAGAAGTGTGATGCGCATCACGTTGTGATGGATATCATGTCCATATTTGCAATCGTTCAAGAGACTGACGCCATAGTTGCCTTCACTCAAGTCCACCCATTTGTGAGCACAGGTTTCGAAGCGGGCCCAGTCCCAACTTGTGTTGCGATGGGTGGAACGCTGTACATTGCCCCACTGGATCTCATACGTCGCTAGAGGTGCAAGGACGTCCACTGGAAAGGCAACCTTGAGCATCGCATGGCGTTCATTCCATTGGATGTGGGTATCGAAATCCAAACGCGGAGAATTGTGATTGAGTGAAATACGCTGCGTATAGGAACTATTCAAAATACGGCGTTTGATTTCAATCGTTTGACGTAATTCACCATATTCAACCACCTGCATGGAAGACGCAGGCTCAGCCAGCCACATCTTGTCGTCGTAGAAAATCTCTATATCCCAGGCATCCCAACTCTTTGGGCGGTCTTCGAATGCCTGGAATTGATTGGCAACGGTATTCGGCACGAGCACTTCACGACTGGCTTGCTTGTTAAAGATACGCGTGATGTCGCCATCCGTACTGAATTCGACTCGAAGGAAATCGTTTTCGAGTATCGGGTGACGAGTGTCGGAAGCGGAGATGCTCAATTGACCTTCGACTTTCGACGCTTCGGCTTCTCTCAGGGCAGGCTCTTGCCGTAAAGCAACGACACTATATGGCTCGATTTCCCCGGCATCCGCCCAAAGACCCGACTCTGCTGGTTGAACGGGAACAGGTTGCCCATCCCGCATGAAGTGCAGAGACGAGGCGCCCTGGATAAAGACTACGCCTCGTTGTGTGAACGACGTCGCATTGACGAGGATTACATCTCCATCCAGTTCTTGAGCAAGCACGTGAAGAGCCTCATCACGAAGTCCTGTCACATTCTGCGTGAGTTCAGCATACTGTTGTTGCGACTCTTCATAAACCGGACCAATGCTCGAACCAGGAATGATGTCATGGAATTGATTGAGACAGACCGTGCGCCAGGCGTTTTGAAATTCTGTAATTGGATACTTGTATTTCGTATGCAGTGAGGCGAGGGATGCGATAAACTCTGCATCGTGCAGAAGAAATTCACTTTTGCGGTTGGCATGTTTGTTGCGCGCTTGCGAAGTGTAGGTGCCGCGATGATATTCGAGGTAAAGTTCCCCATTCCATATGGGCATCATTTTTGATTCGGTCAGTGGTGCAATGGATTCGAAAAATGCTTTCGCGCTCGATTGTTTGACCTTAGGCAGCGCGGGGAAGTCTTTCATCACTTCGATGTTTTCAAGCATCTCACGGGTGGGACCTCCGCCGCCATCACCGAAACCGTATGCCATGAGCAGATCGCTGTGTAGTTCCTTTTGCTGGAAGTTGCTCCACGCGCCGAGTGCTTCACTGGCGTTGGCCATCGAGTTGTAAGTGCTGAAATACGGGCTGCCAAATTCCATCACGGTGCTGAAATGCGTGAGAATTTGGGTGCCATCAATGCCCTGCCAGAGGAACGTGTCATAGGGCAGACGGTTGTATTGGCTCCAACCGATCTTGATGGTCATAAAATATTTCAATCCCGCCTGTTGGATCAATTGTGGCAAGGCCCAGGCGTACCCGAAGACATCCGGTAACCACAAGACGGGACTCTCCGCGTCTTTGCCGAAGTGCTCGCGGAAGAATGTGCGTCCCAACAGGAATTGACGCGCCAGCGACTCTGCACCACTGAGATTGCAATCCGCTTCCACCCACATACCACCGATCGGTTCCCAGCGTTTTTCTGCAATTCGTTGCTTGATAGATTCAAATAACGCGGGTTGATCTTCTTTGATAAATTGATATACCTGTGGCTGGCTTTGCGTGAAGTGATAATCAGGGAATTGCTCCATCAAACGGATGACGGTGTGGAAGGTACGTTCCGCTTTGCGGCGCGTCTGACCCAGAGTCCATAGCCAGGCCACATCGATGTGCGCGTGCCCCGTGGCATAGATGATGGCATCTAATGGTGCACCCGCTTTTTCGATACTCTTTTTAAGGACTTGTGTGGCAGAGTCAACACTGCAATAGAATCTTTCATCGCCAATTGGGTCACGAGTATCGAGTGCGTTGAAGGCCCCATTGAGTACATTGTAGAGGTGATGCTTGGCCGGATTATCCTTATCGAGATTGTTCGCCGTTTCGAGCGCCACTCGTGACAACGCCACAAAGTCACGTGTGGGTTGATGGATTTGCACGACGGTACATTGTTTCATAAATAGTTTGGTGAACGGCTCGTTCTTG
>DASWEH010000095.1:0-5601 GCA_036394895.1 Anaerolineales bacterium | reverse complement strand
CCGATAACGGTTCTGTAAGAAGCCCGCAATTTGATCGCCGTCCCAAGCAATCATCCATAAGGTGGGATCAAACTCTTTGCGGCCAAATTTACGAGGTGCCCACTGTTCATATGTCTCATCATGGTTTCCCCAATGATCCCGGAAAGACTCATTCTGTGCATCCAGGACGGTGCGCGCATGTTCATCCTTTACAAACGGACGTAGTTCGATTCCCTCGGGAAAGTTTGCAGGCGCGGGTGGTGCCGTCAGGTTGATCTCCATGCGCCAGTAATAGCGAAGAGGAGTATAGCCTTCCTTTCTATGAAGCTCATGAGCGGCTTGATCGCGGTGATTGATTGGACTTCGAAGCGAAATGCGTACATCAGACTCGGCCAGGTGCATTTCTTCATAAGCACGCTTTTCCACAGTCCGCAACAGGGATGTGCCGATGCCACGTCCTTTGAACTCGGGATGAACGTAACCTTCCGTTTCCAGGATGGCGTGCATATAGCGATTTTCGAATTGATCAAAGCCCACGATACGTCCGTCCAGTGTTTCAATTACAAATGTATCCTGTTCCAAATTGAAACTGGCAGTCTGCCACCTGATCTTAAGATCCTCAGGCGTGGCCGCCATGGTGACGTCACCATCGTCTTTCCAAGCTTCATACATGAGTTGCGCCACAGCATTGAGATCTGTCCATTGAGCAGAACGCAGCTTGAGGTCCGGTGCAAGAATTATTTCATCTGTTTTGAGTTTGGTATCCATCATCCTTCTCCTTTCCTACGCTTCGGGTTCGCGACCCGGATGCAGTTCCTTTTCATACGTGACATATTCACTGGCGGCATACATGCCTACCTTTTGATAGAGCCGTGTCGCGCCGGTGGGATTCTGAGCATCCACGCCGAGTCCAATGGTCTTTGTGCCGCGTTTATAGAATTCACCGAACGAATGGAGAAGCAAGGCTTCCCCTAGTCCGCGTTTGCGCCAGGGCCGGCGGACTCCCAAGGTACGAATCCAGCCAATGCCCATACGGTAACGGCTCAGTGAAAAGCCAGCGACTTCCCCGGAGGGTCCATCCCAGGCAATGGGCCAGAGGGTCGGATCAAATTCGGGGTCATCGAATCGGCTGCGCTTCCATTCCTCCAAGGTCACAGCATGGCTGCCCCAATGATCGCGGAAGGCCTCATTCTGTGCCTACCATACGGCGACATCATGCTCGCCTTTGATGAATGGACGCAGTTCAATCCCCTCTGGAAGCTTTGGCTCGGGAGGCGGAGCCTCCAGCACGATCTCCATACGCCAGTGATAGCGAAGCGGCTGATAGCCTTCATTCTTGTGCAGTTCATGGCTGACAGGATCACGGTTATCGATCGTGCTGCAAAGCGAGACACGCACATCCGGTTCAGCAAGGGGCAGCTCGTCGCGGGCACGTTTTTCGATGATGCGCAACAAAGCTGTGCCAATGCCGCGTCCTTTAAAATCAGGATGGACATAACCATCTGTTCGAAGTTTCGCATGTTCGTATTCATTGAAGAATTCTTCATAACCAACGATGTGCCCATCACGGGTTTCCACGAGAAAGGCATCCCATTCCAGGTCAAACCCAGGAGTCTGCCATTCATGCTTCAACTCATCAGCAGTAACCGCAACGACTGTATCGCCATCGGCGGCACATGCATCATAGATCAGTTGTGTCACAGCGTTGAGGTCATTCCATTGAACAGAACGCAATTGCAGACTTGAGTCAAGAATTGTTTCGTCCGTTTTATATTTTGTGTTCATCATCTTTCCTCCATCTCTATCATGCTCCAACTGCCACCTCAGCAGAGATCGGAGCATTCAATTCCAGCCATTCTTCGCGCATGACCCCCATGAAAAGCTCATCCCAGCGGCGTCCTTCGCGGTTCAGCAAACGGCGCAAGCGTCCTTCGTGACGGAAGCCCGCCTTTTCATAAGAACGGATGGCGCGCAGGTTGTATTCGAATACGGCCAGGGTAACGCGCTTCAAATTGATCTCGGTAAATGCATAACGAAGAAGCACATTCATCACATCGGTGCCATAGCCTTTGCTCCAATAGTCGGTTTCGCCAATGCCAAGCCCTACAAAGGCATCGCGCCCCGGCCAGTTCACCACGTCGAGGCCAATTTCGCCGATCAGTTTGTCTTCGGCAAGCGTACGGATGCTGAAGTAATAGTTTTCAATCGATATCTCTTCAGCTTCCTTTTCCATCCATTTCAAGGCGGCCTTCGAAGATTGCATGGGTCTCGCAGAAGAATTAAGCAGGCGCACATATTCCGAATTTTGATACCAGCGCGGAAATGCCTTGCTCATCTCTTCGGGATCAAACGCCGATAAGCGAACGAGTTTTCCTGTAAAGATGTCTTTCATTGGTTCTCTCCTTGCTGCATCTGCAACCATTCCTCACGCAGGATCCCCATCCATAATGAATCATATCGTTTGCCTTCGCGTAAAATCTCCTTACGCGTCCGGCCTTCCAGCCGAAAACCACATTTCTCATAAGATCTCAAGGCGCGCGGATTGTATTCATGTAAGCCAAGCGAAAGGCGCTGAAGTCCCAGTTCGGCAAAAACATATTGCTGACATAACTTCATCATGTCCGAGCCGTAGCCTTTGCTCCAAAACTCGCGCTCGCCGATGCCGAGCCCAACCCAGGCTTCGCTGTGGATGAGGTCAATCCACAACCCCAGAAAACCGATGTACTGATCCTCATCCAGGGTGCGGATGGAGAAAGAAACACGCTCCGACTTCGGGCCTTCTTCGGCCTGCTGATCAAACCATTCCTTGATCTTTTTCTCAGAAGATAATCGAGATGGATCGCTGTCTGCAAGGCGGATGAACTCCGTATCACGCTGCCAACGAGCTTCTGCTTTGGCGCGTGCCTCTGGTTCTTCGAATGTAAAGCGGACGAGTTCTCCGCGAAATAATTCTTTCATCACTGCCTCCTTTTTCAATCAAACTTTGACTTCCGCTTCGACACGCTCAGCGCGGCGGCTCAGGTGGGTTGAGCCTGATTCCGCCATTCGTCACTTAGCAGCCCGAAAACATACAGATCCCAGCGACGACCGTCGCGTTCCAGCGCTTTACGCCGGCACACTTCCTGGACGAAGCCAAATTTCTTCAACAGGCCAATGGCAGCTTCGTTGTACTCCGGCACAACCGCGCTCACACGGAAGAGATTCAGTTCGGCAAACGCGAAACGCAGCAACATCCGTAACGACTGCGTGCCATAGCCTTTCCCACGATCTTCCGCCGCGCCAATCCCAAGACGAAGAAACCCGTTGCCATTCGCCCACTCGATCCGTTGGACCTCGGCGGTGCCAAGCAAGCGGTCATCTGCTTTGGCACGGATCATGAAGTGATAGAGGTTTTTGGCCTCCTCCACTTGTTTTTCGAGTTTTTCATATTGCTTCTTGATCATCGCCGCAGACATGGGCCGCGCAGGAGTGGTTTCCATCATGCGCATGAATTCAGAATCATGCGTCCATTTGGATTCGATCTCTGGATCTTTCTCGTGATCGATGGGACCAAAACGGATATCCTGGCCTTCGAATAATTGGGTTTGAATGTCGAACATGTTGCCTCCAAAAAACTCTTCTTACAAAAATTAAAAACGGCCACAGGTGTTTGCCCATGGCCGCACACTTGGGTGAATCAAAACGACCACGGGCGAGTGCACCGTGGCCGCTAATCACATTGCGTGTAAATTAACGATGAGTAGGCGCACTCCGAGAATCAATACTACCGCTGGGAACGGTTTGGAATGATTCTGTAAAGATCGTAGGCTGCTTTGCCATTGGTCGTGCGCTTCCTTTCTTTAAGGATTTTCTAACGTTGCGTAGTGTAACATGCCAGTCGATTTTCCGTCAAGTAATTGAGAGTTAATTAAGAAATGAAAGGCGGTGCCTTATGGTTACTTGGAAAACCGATGTGGATACCATCCCTCTTCATACAGTTCTGATCGTTTCCGATCGACAGGAAAATGTTGCTATATGGGATGCTCTCTTCAACCAGAGGAATTGTATTGTTTTGTCTGAATCCAATGTTTCTGATGCTCTGCAAAGCGCGCGGCTGATTGGTCCCTCTTTGATGCTGGTGGATATTAATTTATCGAAGTCTGATCGAGCTCATTTATTATCCGGTTTACGTGCTGCCAGCCGCGGACCCATTCTGATGCTGATCAATGCCAATACGGTCGATGAAATTGTCGAAGCCAACCAGGAAGGCGCAGACGAATGTCTCGTCAAACCTGTCAACCCAGCTGTGCTGGTCGTCAAAGCCATGGCCTGGCTCGGACACGGTCAACGTGCGGAGCGAGCGCCTGTTTTTCTAGGCGTAACACTTTAGAACTCGTTTTATCTTTTCTCGCCCTTTTCGTGTCAGCTTTGCTGAATCAAAATGCCCGCGTTTATACGGGCATTTTGATTCTCTAATAGGCTATGGATTGGCTCCCGTATTAATCAGACCCGCCTGCAAGTCACTCAAGGTCTGCTCGACGAGGCGCTGTTTTCCGGGGGAGAGAAGGGTCGGATCTATATCACCCAGACCGAGGGGCGATTGGACCGTGATGCCTCCCTTCCCAGCGATCAGGTCGGGCCAGGCATTTTGAATCGCTTTAATGATATCCGGTTGGATGGTCATCACCCAACCTGCCGGACGTTGTTCGGGACTGACTGTTCCGATCATGGATGTGCCGGTCGTGCCAATATAGGTTTCGAGGTCAGGGGTGGCAATATCTGGATAAAGATAAATCGTCTGCACCTTGTATTGAAGCATCAAAATATCTGCATAGGCATCGTAATTGGCTTTATCCTCGTCCGCACCGATCTCAAGATATTGAGGATACGTCCAATTGTAAAAATACAACGGACGACAAGAACCACAATAATATGCCATCCCACTGGCATAGGCGTTCAGAGCCCGCAGCGCGTCCGCGTTGTCTTTTGGCAATAACATGCCAATGCGATAGTCATCGGTGATCATGGCGGCGGTATAGCCTGCCAGAAAACCCGAAACATCTGTCTGCGAATTATTTCCCAGCACGCTGATATTTCCACCGGCGGTCACTTCAGGAATATTGATCGCAAGGAATTGCACTTGTGGCGCGGAGGCAGCCAATGCCGCTATTCCGGGATCGGGTGGAAATGCGATCACCACCTGTAGGCCTGGTTCAAGTTCAGCCGGGGTTAATGTGTTGCGTACCTGAAAGCGATATCCAGACGTCTGCGTGAGATCGTAAACCGTTTTCTGGTAAAGGTTCGACGTATCAGGGTCAAGATCGGCTGGCACGATCAGAATCGCAAGTGGTACCGTCGGTGTGGCGGTCAATGTCGGTGGAACAATCGGCGTATCCGTTGGGATGGGTGTGGATGTGGCAGCAGGTGTGCCTCCCCCACAAGCGCTTACGGCGACAACGATCACAAAGAAGAGAATGATGAATCTTAGACGCACAAGTTTTCTCCAGAAACGCAGAGTGCCGCGTGTATTAGCGGTGCAAAGTGCCGCATGAAATAGCGGTAAGATGGCATCTTCGATTATAAATGAAAGCGCAGATGTTAAACAAAAAGACCGCGCGCTGCGCGGTCCATTTCTTGATTTCT
>DASWEH010000094.1:0-3668 GCA_036394895.1 Anaerolineales bacterium | reverse complement strand
TTTCTCTTCTTTGTCTTTGTGGCTGAATACATTGTGGTCGACCCGGGCGCGCCCTATTATGCCATCTCTATGGCTGGCTTGACTGCGATTTCCTATACACTTTTCTTTGTGCTCGCTGTAGCTTTGCGATATGGCAGCGTTCGTCTGTACATTTTGGCGCCCACTTTATTCCTGGCTGCGGCGCTTGCCTGCCTGCGGATTCTACACTTGCGCCTGACGGGCCGCTGGGAATATGCCTGGGCGCTAGGCATCGCATTCGTTTGTGTTCAACTTGCTTCGGGCTTGCACTACTGGCCGCTTTCCCCGATCCAGTTTGGGTTGATGCTGATTGGCTCGTTATATGGGTTGACGAATCTGGCTATAAACCTTGGTGAAGACCAACCGCCGCGCCGCGCGGTGCTCGAACCTGCCATTGTGATCGGACTCTCTTGGGGGTTGGCAATTTTTATTCAATAATTATTCGATGAAGCAACAGCTAATGATAAGCAAAACACACTGGCAGGAAATGCTGGACTATGTCCAGCAGCATGCCCCTTTAGAGGCCTGTGGCTTGCTGGCTGGCAATGAGGATCGAGTGGAGAAAGTGATTTTTGTACAGAATCAGGCCCAAAGTCCAACGCGATTCGTGATGGATCCTTATGAACAACTCCAAGCCTTCGACTGGATAGACTCTAATCAGCTTGATCTCCTGGGCATCTTCCACTCCCATCCCGCGGGACCTGAAGGTGCCTCTGTTACGGATATCGCTGAGGCAGCCTACGAGGTTGTCCATCTCATCTGGTCACGGAATCAAAATAGCTGGCAGGTACGCGGCTTCTGGATCGAAGATGGCAACGCAACTGAAGTGCCCTTACAAATCGTTGAGTAGAGAAACCATCTTGGTCTCATTGTGTTTCCATTTTTATACTCATCTCGGAGGATAGAAGCCTATGCAGACGTTGATCGCCATTGGGGTTGTTATGATCGGATATATTATTGGTTCTATCCCCTTTGGCTTATTAATCGTCAAGAGCAAAACCGGGAAGGATATTCGCACCATAGAAAGTGGACGTACAGGTGGGACAAATGCGGTGCGCGCCGCAGGTTTTGGAGCTGGTCTGCTTACGGCGATTCTCGATATTTTGAAGGGCGCGGCGTCCGTCTGGTTGGCACAGTTTCTTCTTCCTGAAAATCATTTGATCCATGTGCTTGCTCCCCTGGCTGCGATTCTGGGGCATAACTATTCCGTATTCTTGATCAGCCGGGACGAGACCGGCAAATTGCGCTTTCATGGAGGCGCCGGTGGTGCGCCAGCGCTGGGCGGCGCGATGGGTTTGTGGCTTCCCATATTTCCGATTGTGTTTGCAGCGGGTGCTTTGGTCTGGTTCACCCTGGGCATCGCGTCTGTAACAACCCTGGCAATTGGATTGATCGTGACCATTGTTTTCGCGATCCGCTCCTGGCTGGGACTGAGCGAGCCTGTGAACATTTGGTATGGAGTCATCGCCGAACTCCTTTTGATGTGGGCATTACGCCCCAATATCAAAAAACTGTTGACTGGCAAGGAACGCGTCGTTAAGTTCAGTTTGAATGGATGGCTGAGAGCGAGGAAGGAAGCGCACACGGAATCAAGCAAATAAAACAATAGTCCCCGAATGGGGACTATGATTTCGTCATTTGTTGAAGCAAAGCCCGTAAATTTCGTTGATGCAATGTTTGTGCTAATCCACCCAGATAGACACGACTCTTCCCGCAATCCTCGATGGCGATATCGTCCAAAAGCTCGATTGCATTTTTGCGCCTCGATATCGCTTTAACTGCCTTCTTAATACAAGCCAGATAATTTAGATTCTCTTTCACTGCTGCATCGATCTCGCCGCGCAGAATAATATCGCCGTGACCCTGCACGATATTTTCAAGTCCCATACGCCCAATCCGTTTGATGGAAGCCATAATTTCATCAATGTCTCCATCGACAACATAGGGAATTGGCATGAAGGAATCCCCTGCAAAAAATATGCGGTCTTCTTCCACCAGCACAGCAATACCATCTGGGCTATGACCTTGGGCGAGCGAAATGATCAAGTTCTTTTTGCCAACTCGCAGCGTCACTTCACCGTCTGTAAACGTCATTTGCGGCAATATGACCTTTGCCTGGCGTAGGGCAGGGTTTTGTTTTTGGGCTGCTTCCAAGGATGGGATGCCGAGCTCAATCAGAAACTCGCGGCAGCGTTCGTGCGCGATCACAGTCGCACCGGGAAAGAAACAATTGCCCCAGGCATGATCGGCATGGTAATGCGTGTTGATCACATAACGTACTGGAACATTCAATTCATGTTCAATAAATTCTCGAATACTAAGCGTCTCATCCGGCAAAGCCAGCGTATCGATCACCACGGCCCATTGCGGACCCGCTACTACTCCTGCCGTTACCTGAGCATAAACTTCACTCTGGAACCAAAAAACATTTTCAGAAACTCGTTCGCGATGCATTCACAGCCCTCAAAATTTTTTCTATTGATAGCACAAATAGGCGTGAAAATCAAGTTGATTAGACAAATTTAAGAATTTGTTGGCAATTTCGTAAGGTTTCTTAACAGTTCTGCTTGCTTATGAACTTCTGACGTGATACACTTTGTAAAACATGACCAAAAGTCTGTTAATTGTGAGCGCAGATACTAAGTTTTCACAGGTACTGCTCCATGGGCTTGAGCAGGAAGGCTATCGCGTTCAGATCACCAAAGGAAAAGGCGAATCGGTTGTCCGGGCGGATGAGGAAAATTCCTCGTTCGCTCTCCTAGACATGGATCTTGGATATCGCGCGGTCCTAGAAATTGGTCAGGCGCTGCGGATGCTCAACCCGGAGATCCAACTGATTATCTTCTCTGGCGAGGGAAGTCCGCCCACACTAGATGAACTCGGTCCCTGGATGTTTTCGCCCAAGCCATACTATTTACCGGATGTGCTGAATATGCTAAACAATAACTCCCCTGCTTCAAAGTTTTCGAATACACAGACTCCTCCCGGAGTCCAAACAAGCGATTCTGCACTGCCCTGGCTGTCGGATGTGACCAAAGCCGCGCAACACCTGACGCGGCTCACCCTGGAATCTTCTGCGCAAGCGGCATTGATCACGCGTGGAGATAATTTGTGGGCTTATGCTGGTCAGCTTTCACAGGGCGCGGCGAAAGAATTGGCAGTGACCGTTACGCGTCACTGGGATGGGCAAAAAGGAAGTGACCTGCTGCGCTTCGTCCGTTTGGAAGCAACGAAAGCGGAGCATATGCTTTATGCCACACGTCTGGCAGATGATGTAGTTCTGGCGCTGGTCTTCGATGCTGAGACACCCTTCAGCACAATTCGTTCACAGGCTGGACAATTGGTGACCCGACTTTCAGCGCAAAGTCCCGAGGTAGCGGAACCGCCTGTGATGCAGAAGCCGCTTCCGGCTTCGTATGATACGCCGACCGAATATATCGATGATGAAAGCAATGCTGATTTGGATATTCCTAGTATCGCTGAAATTCTTTCCGATATCCCGTCTCCAAGACCGGAACCGAGGCTGAACCCATTTCAAGATGAAGAAGATTTTGTTCCGCCTGCCTCTCCCTCTCGTTCCAGGCAGTATAGCCGTGAGAGTTCGCCGGCCATGCACGCCAATGATTTAATGGTATCCAACCAGGAGAACG
>DASWEH010000093.1:0-14862 GCA_036394895.1 Anaerolineales bacterium | reverse complement strand
CTAATTCCGGGAATGCTCCCGATCTCCGCCTTGACCTGCGCCGCGATCTCCTGGGCACGTTGCGGCACTGGAAGCTTTCTGTCTTTGCCGGCGCGTGCTTCATTGGCTGCAGTCTGAAAGAACGAAGTGGAAATACCCCATTCGCCCGAGAAGGGGATGGGTTGCCATTTCAGGTCAGCGAGGGGAATATCATTCGCTGCGCCATAGGCTTTGATTTTTTCTTCGATGATTTGTTGTTCTTTTTCAAACATAAGCGAAGCAATCCCGCGGACAAGCGTAGCAGTCCTGTGGATAAGATAGTTTTGAGATTATACCCTCACCCTTCCTCCCCCAAATACGACAGGAAAACCAAATAATCACGTAAAGTCTGAAAGTCGTATTTGGGGGAGGTGCCCGCCTACGAAGTAGGCAGGGCGGAGGGGATAGCAAAAAACGGGAGCCTTACGACTCCCGTCTTCTTTCTGAACCAAGATGCCTCAAATTACTTGGAGGTCTTCTTTGCTTTTGAAGTCTGCGCTGCGGCAGAAGTTCCATTCTCAAAGGAAGCGAGTTTCTTCATGAGACGACCTTTGCGGCGGGCTGCATTGTTCTTATGAATGATACCCTTTTCAGCGGCTTTATCAAGGGCGCTGATCGCCTTCAGGATCGCGGCTTTGGTTTCGGGCTCATTCGCTTCAAAAGCAGTCCGAGCTTGGTTGACGGCAGTCCGAGCGGCGCCACGGATGTTGCGGTTACGCAAGCGGCGGCTCTCGTTCTGACGGTTTCGTTTGATTTGTGACTTAATGTTAGCCAAGGTCTTCCTCCAAAAATTTCTTGCCTTTCTTATAACGGCGGCTTATTTTACATGAGGCTGTATGATTTGTCCAGTAATTTGATGCACGGAGTCAAAGTCTCCCGACTTTGTCGCTTCAACGTCAGGAGACGTTGACTCCCTATTTACGGTTTTGCAGAAACAACCACAAAGCATGCACCTTATGGTTAGCATCAGCGGCGGCGGGTGAGCCGATCATGCCCGAAAATCGGTCCAGTACCCGCCGGAGCGGAGGGACTGCATACCGTGTTAGGCGCTTTTCAGCGCTCTTAGCTCACTGCTTTCTTTACGAGTGCGGCAATCCGTTGCTCGTCGGAGGGGGTCAGCTTCACTAGCGCGAAGGATGCCGCCCACATGTTCCCGTCGTCGAGGTTCGCATCGGGTTGAAAGCCGAACGTCGCATACCTCACGTTGAACTTGCTCGCAGCCTGAAAGAAGCAAATGACTTTGCCGTCCGCATTCGCATACGCGGGCATCCCATACCAGGTTTTTGGCATGAGTTCTGGCGCGCTGACTTTGACGATCTCGTGGATTCGCCTGGCCATGGAACGATCCGGTTCCTTCATCTCAGCGATCTTCTCAACCACGGCTTGTTCCGCCTCTTCCTTGCTCGCAGCCGCCTTTCTCTCTTTGAGGGTCTCCTTCATAGCGGCTATTTCTTCAGCAGATAATCCTGTGTAGGCTTTCTTTTTAACAGTTGTGCTCTTTGTGGACTTTTTCGTGACTTTCTTTGGGCTCATAGCAACCTCCTTTTGGCCACTCGGGGTAGTTTGACCCTTGCGTCCAAACGAAATTAGTTATATAATAAAGTTACTCGAAAATCAAGATAATGTCAAGGGTACCACCATGACGAATTCCACTAAGATAGAATTGAGGAAGCGAGCACTGGCGGCGGTTGCGGAATATGGCATCAATTTGACGCGCTTCCAAAACGCGATGAGTGAACAGCACGGCCTCAATGTAACCGACATGGATTGCCTCCGGCTTCTGTTCCTCAGAGGCACTGCCACGCCTTCCCAACTCGCCAGGCACACGGGTCTCACTTCAGGCGCGACGACCGCCATGCTCGATCGACTCGAAAAGGCAGGCTTAGTCGAGCGCCATCCCAATCCGGATGATCGCCGCGGGACCGTCATCGCTCCCGCGAAGTCGGGCGCTGCGAGAGTTGCGTCATGGTTTAGACCGGCGAGAAAGGCGCTGGACGAACTGATTTCAAACTGCTCGGAAGAGGAGCTGGAAGTCATTTCGGATGTCTTCGAACGATTCACCAAATTATGGGACCAGGAACGCGAGAAAATATCCGGAAGTCATCGGTAGGGGCAGATTGCGTCATATCAGCGGCCGCTCTATGCATTTTGCAGGTCAGTCGCGATGATCTTGTGCATCTTGAGGATGGTTTGCATCACTCGCCCCGATTTTGCCGAGCCACGTTCCACATAAACTTGCCCAACGGTTAGAGTAAGTGGCGGCTGCAGATGAAGGCAACTTATGGGGCAACGTCAACAGAAAAATATATGGCTCTTTGTCCATAACATGCTGTTGTTCTGCTTAGAACAAGCGAGACTTTTCGAAAAGAAACATGACTCACCCCGAATTTAATCTTCGAGGCCTCTAGCCACGAATTTCACTAATTTTCACAGAAATAGCCGGCCCGTCATAACGAGTCGGCTATTAATTGGTCTGCGAGAGCCTTGGTTTGAACCGTTAACGCAAAAATCCGTGTCGGTCCGTGTAATCCGTGGCTGAATTCTTAAGTTTGGGGTGAATCATGTTTCTCCTGAATCTATTGGGGAAGCTAAATTACGGCGAGATATCAACCGAAAAGTATATGGCTTTATTTCGCTGAAACCACAACGAAGTAACCGCCAAGCAGACTGTCGTCCGAGGTGACATAGGCAATACCAAAGACGGTTGTATTTACGTTAAGAAGGTCAGCCTTCGAGTCGGGATCCTTCATCCACCAATCGAACGCGGATTGTGGATTGCCGCCATAGGCAGGATGTAAAGCATACAGGTCTTCCAGGACCAGGGAGGCTTTGAATCCTGCTGCTTCCACGCGGCTTTGGGGTGTGGATCCGTTCAGACCGTTATGGCTGAGATAGTTATTGCAGAGCATGTCCGTCGCATGAGCTTTCGCGGCGGCAGTCAATTTTGCATCGACGGTCAAGGCAGGCAGACCGGTCTTGGCGCGCTCATCATTAATGAGCTTTTGCAGTTGGCTCACAAAGTCAGCATTCTCGTCGAATGAGCAGCTGGCGGTCCCAGCCGAAGAGGCACTGGTGGCAGCAGCTGTTGACGCCGCGGTCGCTTGTCCACCTGCGACTGTTGGCGTGACAGGTGTAGACGTTGCGGGGAGCGTGGCAGTCGCTGTCACGAGGTTGACCGGAATTTGCAGGGTATCCCCCGCCCGAAGAGCATTTGCATCTTCGATGTTATTTTCTTCGATGATAGCGTCAGGCAGACTATTGAACCTGACTGCAATACCAGCCAGTGTATCCCCTGGCAGAACGCGATATTCCACTTTTGTGCCGCGTCCCAAGTTCGGAGGGAGCGGGGTAGTTGTCGGCAGAACAGTTCCTGGAAGCGGAATCTTGATTGTCTGTCCAACAAAGATCACACCGCCATTTGCTTCCATTACAGCTTGATTTTGGTAATAGATAAGAAGGACTCCATCCGGGCCCAAATTAAATCGTTGGGCAAGGGCGTCAAGCGAGTCCCCTTCTTGAATCACGTAATCGAATGGTTCAGAGGGCGTGGCTGTCACCGTTATAGTAGATGTTTCTGTAATTGTTGCAGTTGCCGTAGGCGTTGAAGTGTTCGTGGGCGTAAATGTTACCGTGGCTGTGGGAGTATCGGTTGCAAAATATTGTCCGAGTGGCTGGCCGGGCCTTGTCAACCAGACGACGAGCAGGATAAATCCAAGTATGACCAGCGCGATAGCTCCGTACATCAGGACGGGTCCTTGTAGCTTGCGTCTTTTGCGATAGGAGTTGATGATATTAGAAGATTTAGGTGGAGTTCGATTCAACATTAGGTTGTCCTTTTAGGCAGAAGAGATACCAATGCGGAACGCATTCAGTACCCCTCCTAGCAAAGAACAATTCTACCTGAAAAACAGGGAAAGTATACAAGTGATACAAAAGCACAGATTTGTATCACTCATATACTTTTCTCCCTATTTCCTTGCGTACATGCTACATGCTTCCATGCCCGTTTGGATTTCCCTGCTTCATATGAACTTTTAGGTATTTTCCCGTATAAGACTCTTTTACTTTCATCACCTGCTCGGGTGTTCCTTCTGCGATCAATTCTCCGCCCCGGTCGCCACCTTCAGGCCCTAAATCGATCAGCCAATCGGCGACCTTGATGATGTCGAGGTTATGCTCGATGATCACTACGGAGTTGCCCGTGTCGACCAGTCTCTGCAGGACCTCGATCAGCTTGTGGACATCCGCGGCATGCAAACCAACAGACGGTTCGTCCAGGACGTAAAGCGTACGCCCGGTCGCGCGGCGTGAAAGTTCTTTTGATAATTTCACGCGTTGTGCTTCACCGCCTGAAAGTGTCGTCGCAGGCTGACCAATGCGCACATACCCGAGCCCCACTTCCTGTAACAGTTTCAACTTATTCAGCATCGGCGGATAATTTTTGAACTCTTCCAAAGCATGATCGACGGTCATATCGAGAACATCGGCAATGGAATATTTGTCTCTGAACAAAACCTGCAGCGTCTCACGGTTAAATCGTTTCCCGTGGCAGACATCGCAAGGCACATACACATCCGGCAAGAACTGCATCTCGATCCGCAGTTCGCCCTGCCCCTGGCAGGCTTCACAGCGACCGCCATGCACATTGAAAGAGAAACGACCAGGCTTGTAGCCGCGCACTTTGCTTTCCGGCAATTCCGCATAAAGCTTTCGGATCTCATCGAACAAACCCGTGTACGTTCCAGGGTTTGAGCGCGGTGTGCGACCAATTGGCGACTGATCAATGTTGATGATCTTATCCAGATGCTCGATCCCTTCGATGCGCTCGTGCTCACCCGCCATAGTCCGTGCGCCCATTAATTTCGCGGCAAGCGCGCCATACAAAATATCGCTCATCAACGTGGACTTGCCTGAACCGGAAACACCTGTGATACAAACCAGCTTCCCTAACGGGATGGTGACATCGATGTTCTTCAAGTTATTCGCAGAAGCGCCGACAATCCTCAGCGATTTGCCGTTCCCTTCTCGTCTTTCCTTCGGGATTTCAACCTGCTTGCGCCCCGATAGATAGGCTCCTGTCAAGGACTTTGGATGCGCTAGAATCTGCTCCGGCGTTCCCTCCGCCACAATGTGTCCTCCGTGCTCACCAGCCGCGGGACCTAAGTCTACGATCCAATCGGCTTCACGGATGGTTTCATCGTCATGTTCCACGACCAAAACGGTATTCCCCAAATCTCGCAGACCTTTGAGTGTTGCCAGCAGTCTGGCATTATCGCGTGGATGCAGCCCAATGGATGGTTCATCCAACACATACAACACACCCACCAGTCGCGATCCAACCTGTGTCGCTAGTCGAATACGTTGCGCCTCTCCACCCGATAATGTAACCGCAGAACGGTTGAGCGTCAGATAATCCAGCCCAACATTGACGAGAAAGAACAGTCGCTCACTAATTTCTTTCAACACGCGTTCAGCGATTGCTTTCTGTTTAGAAGTCAGCGGCGAATTTTTACTCGAGATCTTTTTCACCCATTCGAGGGTGTTCAACACCGGCCAGGAGGTGACTGTGATAATGTTGACATCGTCCACTGTCACGGCTAATGCGGCGGGGTTGAGTCTCTTGCCATGGCAAGTGGGGCAAGGACGGTCAGACATGAATTCGCTGATCTTCTCGCGGATGAATTCTGAGTTGGTCTCGCGATACCGTCGTTCCAGATTTGTGATCACACCCTCGAACGCGCTGTGGAAACGGAATTCATGTCCATTCGAGTTCCTGTAGGTCATCTGGACTTGCCGGTCGCCGGTGCCATACAAAATGATCTTGAGCTGATCCTGGGTCAATTCACGGACCGGCTTATCAAGGTCAATACGATAGGCTCGTGCCGCGGCTTCCAATCCCTGCCAATAGTAGCCGCCCTCCTCTTTCGGCCCGCTCCATTCCATGCTGGCGATCGCTCCCTCGTTCAGAGTCCGGTCTGAATCCGGAATGATGCGTTCCGGGTCGATCTCCAGTTTCGAGCCGAGTCCCTGACAATCCGGGCAGGCGCCCTGCGGGGTGTTGAACGAGAAGGTGCGCGGCTCCACTTCTGAAATGGTCGTGCCATGTTCGGGGCAGGCCAGGTGTTCCGAAAAGTGGATATCTTCATTCTTGTCTACCAGACTCACAGAAACATATCCCTCGCCAAATTTCAGAGCCGTTTCCACGGAGTCTGTGATGCGGGTACGAGCAGCTTTTTGTTCCTCTTTGTCACCCTCATGTGAAATGACGAGACGATCTACCACAGCTTCGATGGTGTGCTGTTTATAGCGGTCAAGATTAATATCGTCGTCCAGACTATGAACATTGCCATCGACGCGAGCACGAGCAAAACCCGCTTTGCGGATCTCTTCGAAAACTGCCTGATACGTCCCTTTGCGAGCTCGCACGAGTGGAGAAAGAATCAAGATACGCGTCCCCTCTGGGAGCTTCTCGATCTGATCCACAATCTCCTGCGCGGATTGCTTCGCGACCTCCCGACCGCAAATAGGACAATGCGGAATCCCGGCGCGCGCGAATAAAAGCCTCAGGTAGTCATAGATTTCGGTAACGGTACCCACTGTTGAGCGGGGGTTGTGCGAGGTGGATTTCTGATCGATGGAAACGGCTGGGGAGAGCCCCTCAATGTGGTCTACATCCGGTTTATCCATCTGCCCAATGAACTGACGGGCATACGCTGAGAGTGACTCTACGTACCGGCGCTGACCTTCCGCAAAGATCGTATCGAAGGCAAGCGATGATTTCCCTGAGCCGGATAAGCCGGTGATGACAACGAACTTATCACGCGGAATCTCAACCGTGATGTTCTTGAGATTGTGCACGCGTGCACCAACCACACGAATCGAATTAGATGTCATAAATTAACCTTCTTAATGAGTGGAAAATGCGAATTAATTATAGCACATTTGTTTCATTTATCGTTAATTTCGTGCTTTGGGAGTGTCTAATTCCGTGGGCTAGTCACAGAGACCCCAGAGAACTTAGAGATTTTTCTCAATGGACTCTGTGGCTGGGACAGATCTAGCCCATTCTTTTGGACACTCCTCGTGCTTTTCTCACTGAGTAATTCAAAAACTTCGCGGGAACCGCGAACCTTTATTATACCAACCGCCTTTTGAGGTTTTAAAATTCTGATTCAATTCATATAAAACGTTGAGCATTTCAAAAGACTAGGAAAACTGTTTACAATAATGAAATTAAAATGTTGCATGTTATACTCCCTGCAACTTCCAAAACCCGTCGGTGTTATGTTTACTAGACCCGCCGGTAGGGACCCAACGTGCCGGATATCGAATTCAATGAAGAAGATGTGTTGACCCGTGCCTCAGAGGGCGACCGCGATGCATTTGGTCTGCTCTATGAGCGCTACATCGACCGTATCTTCAACTACGTTTACTATCGTACGGGGAACCTCCATGACGCGGAGGATCTCACTGCCCGCGTCTTTCAACGGGCGATGAATCACATTCAAAATTATACAGATCGCGGCGTCCCGTTTTCTGCCTGGTTGTATCGTATAGCACACAACCTGGTCGCCAACTGGCATCGGGACCGAAGCCGACGGCAGGAAATCCCTATCAACGATGTGCCTGTGCTGCCCTCGAAAGGGGATCACCCCGAACGGAATTTGGTCCGTTCTCAGGAACAGGATGCGCTTCTCAGACTCATCCGCCGCCTGCCTGGCGAACGACAGAATCTTCTGATCCTGAAGTTCGTCGAGAATATGTCGAATGCCGAGATTGGCGCCATAATGGGACGCAGCGAAGGCGCTGTAAAAAGCTTATATCATCGTACCCTTTTGGCTCTCCGAGATCAATTAGGCGACCAGAGCATCAATTTGGATAATGAGTAACCAAAATCTTGGATCATCGTCATGCTTGATGATCAATGAGTTAATAAAATGTGGAAAAGTAGGACAACGCTTTCTGAAGATCAAATTAATGCGCTCGAAGCGCACCTTGCTGGAACACTCAGACCTGTTACCCCTCCTATGGATGTCGTTCAGCGTCTGCGGGAGCGGATTCGTTTCCCTCAACCGGAGGCGATCGCTTTGCGCCTCCGCGACTGGGAGAGGATGTTTTTTGTCTTTGGCGGGGTAATGTCGGGGATGCTGGTGCTCATTACGGTTGCACGAGCTCTGTATTATTTTTTCGGAAAAAGACATATGTGAGTAGCTATAAAAAGAGTAGACCCTAATGGTCCTTAGGGCTATTAGGGCCTTTATTATTTCAACAACTCTTCACAGAACTTTCTGGCCTCGCTAATCAAATCTACATCGACGGGCAATTTGAATTCCTCTGTCACACGCAAGGTCAGATGGTCAGCGATCAGCTTCAAATCCGGGGAAAGACCTGAGTCATCTTTGAGTAGGTTCAACAAATCGTACGCGCTCAGGCTGGGAGGGCGAATCCCGCGGCGGGTCAAATATTCTCGAACGGCGATGCCTGCCGCGCGTCGTGCACAGACGCGGGCCTGACCTTCGTTTCCGCGTACACGCGCCTGTTCCGCTTTTTCAAACTCAGAATTGATCTGCGTTTGCCAGTCCATGAAAATCGATTATACCTTCGCGTTATAATCATCAAAACATTTCTGTTGTTATTCGAAACACAATGAGCACCAGCGTGTAATGGAAATTAGGAGAGAGAAATGAAGCTTTTCTTCGTTCGCATCATGGCAGCAGTGACTGTACTAGGTCTTGCGATCATTGCCTGCTCATCATTTTCACCCAATGGTAATGCAACAGCAACGCCAATTCCTAATGCCACAGCTCAGGAGCAGGGCGGAGAACAGGCAAGGGAGGGGACCAAGATTGTTAGCGGCAGTGTTACTTATACAAATGCCTTCTTTACGTCGGGCGTCGCCGAACCAGAGATCATTCTTGAAGATCAGGGTGGATTTATAGAACGGGATCGCAAGTTCGTTATCCCGGTTGAGTCGCAGGTGATTGGTCAGATTACCTCCGATTTTTATACGTCACCGTTCACATACAGCCTAACCCTTCCTGAAGAGCCAAATGGTACATTGCATGACGTTGATCAGGATGCCAACGAGGAGACCGGCGTGATGGTCTTTGCAATTGCTTATTGGACGAACACCTGGGGTGATCCTTATTTGGAACGTCGCGACCTCATGGGAGGTGCCTGGTCCTCGGCGTATGCTTCGACCCGGGTGAGCGACAATCCTGAAAGTTATCTGGAAGTGTTTGGCGGCAAATATCTCGTTTACGCGCCGGATGGTACGCAACAATTCCCTTCAGATTTTGGAGCCGACAAGAAACTCTTCACGCACGACGATCCAGCCATGGATCTGCCTGCGGGTTGGTCTGTGATCGATATGGATCAATCTCCTTTTAGCATTGACCGTTCCGAGAAACCGACCATTGATCTCATCGAACCCGAAAGCACCGCACTGGATGATTTCTCCCAGCTTTCCTATACAGATGCATTCGATAAGATGCTAGAGAAATTCACCAACGAGTACGCGTTCACCGAGCTAAAAAGGATCGATTGGGCAGCCAAAGGGAAAGAGTTTAGACCACGGTTTGAAGAAGCCGAGAAGAACAAGGATGCTCATGCCTATGCACTGGCGTTGCGTGACTTTTTGTGGTCCATCCCTGATACTCATGTTGGTTTTGATCAAACGCTTCTCAATGATGACTTTGCTACTGAAACGGAAGGCGGGTTGGGCTTTGCCATGCGCGAGACTGACGATGGCAAGATCATTGCCAACTTCATTTTAGATGGCGGCCCGGCAGACAAGGCTGGGATGAAGTGGGGCGCGGAGATTCTATCCCTGGGTGGAAAGCCCACCGCAGAGGTAGTGGATGCCAATGTTCCGTGGTCCTCGCCTTTCAGCAATCCCATTATTAAGCGATTACAGCAATTACGCTATGCAACGCGTTTCCCTCTGGATAAAGGCCAGGTGGAAGTTAAATTCAAGAATCCAGATGCTGCCGAAAAAACAGCAACACTGGATGTCGTCAGCGAGCGTGATAGTTTCAGCGTGGGCTCTTTTTATTACGGTCAACCTGTGACATCTTTGCCTGTGGAGTATGATGTCCTACCGAGTGGATTTGGATATATCAAGGTCAACAGTTTCTTTGACAATGATGTTCTCAGTATTCAGGTCTGGGAGCGCGCGATCCAGTTTTTCAATGAAAATCAAATCCCAGGTGTGATCCTCGATCTACGCGTCAATGGTGGGGGCAGTGGATGGCTGGCAGATCAAATGGCTGCCTATTTCTTTGATCAGGAAATTGTTGTGGGGAATACGGCCAAGTATAGCAAAGATACCGGTGAATTTTATATGGATCCGGGCGACGAAACTCGGATGATTCCTCCACGAGTAGCACTTCAATATAGCGGACCGGTCGCCGTTCTGGTGGGTCCAGCTTGTGCCAGCGCCTGCGAATTCTTCTCTTACAATATGACCATCAATGATCGCGGGATCATTGTGGGGCAGTATCCCACAGATGGCGCCGGCGGAAGCGTAGAGCAGTTCTTGATGCCCGAAGGGATATACACTCAAATCACCATCGGTCGTGCAGTCGATGCGAAGGGTGAGATCCATCTTGAAGGAAAAGGTGTTGTTCCAACTGTTAAGGTGCCGGTTACGGCGGAAACGCTTCAAAAGCAGGCAAACGGGGAAGATGTGATTTTGGAAGCCGCTGAAGAAGCTCTGAGCCAACAATAACAGTTAAGAACAGACCCACCTCCGATTATTTTTTCGCGGTGGGTCTGTCCCTTTCATGTTGAGAAAGACAAATCATTTTCGAGGTATCCTTCCAAAGTTGATGTCGGAGTGGCCCAACGGTGATTACAAATTGAAGGCTGTTGCAACGTTCGATGACAAGATCAACGATGGTATGGCAGATTATGCTGCCGGCGATTATGTGTTGGAATACAATGTCACGGTAAAGAAATAGAGAAAAAGACGCCGACGGCGTCTTTTGTATTAATCCACAAATCTATATTTCAATAACGTCCAGACCGCTGCGAACGCGTCTTTTAATTTGATCTTTTTCCCCTGCGAATAATCGCGTGGATTGAAAGAAATTGGCACTTCAAAAATGCGATAGTTGCGTTTCAACACCTTGGCAGTGAACTCCGGCTCAAAATCGAACCGCTTGGCTCGGATCTTCATCCCATCGATCACCTCGCGGCGGAATACCTTATAGCCAGTTTCCATGTCGGTGAGAATAGTGTTGTACAAAATATTCGTCATGAATGTCAAGAGCCTGTTCGCCATCAGATGCCAGAACATGGTCACGCGATGAGGCGCGCCGAGAAATCGTGAGCCATAGACTACGTCCGCTTTTCCTTCTTCGATAGGCTGTAGGAGAACCGGATAGTCGCGTGGATCATATTCGAGATCGGCATCCTGGATCAGCAAAACATCACCCTGGGCGGCTCTCAAGCCGGTGATGACCGCCGCGCCTTTTCCCTGATTCCGTTCATGCAGGATGACACGGACCTTTTTTTTGCCGTCCAATTTTTGAAGGGTATCTCGGGTCCCATCTTGGGAACCGTCATCTACGACAACAATTTCCTTCGCAAGTTTTGTGGATTGCACTCGTTTGAGAATTTCTCCGATATTTTCAACTTCATTGTAGACTGGTATGACGACGGAGAGGTTCATAGTGCTGCAGATTATATACGATAATAATCCATTGGATTGTGCTAACGTAAATGCAATCTCGTGAAAGCTGAGATTAATGCAAGAAGCATTATAATTTGGGCGCACTCAAAATTTTATTTATGGAGCATCCCTAACGGGAGGCGATATGAACAATCCCCTTGGAAGACCATCAGCCGGCCCGGCATCCTTTTCACCACCACCCATCAACTCTATAGAAGACACGGGTTTATCTCCTCTTTGGGTACAGGATTTGACGCTAAAAATCCTGTATTCACAGGGGTATATGAGTGGATTTAAGATTGCTGAGTTGATTGCGTTACCGTTTGCAGGTATTACAGATGGCATTCTCGAAGCGCTGAAACGCGAGAAAATGCTGGAAGTGAAATCATCCCAAGGTGGTTTAGGCGAAGGAGCTTATACCTACGGTATCACTGGGGTGGGTATTACTCGCGCTCGGGAAGCATTGGAACGCAGTCAGTATGCGGGACCTGCGCCTGTTCCCTTTGAGGTATATAACGAAGCCATCCGCCGTCAAAAGACCGGGCGTATGGCCGTAACTTCCCGTATGATGCGTCAACTCCTTTCGCAGATGGTCATCTCCGAATCCACCTTTCAGCGATTGGGTCCCGCGCTCAATTCGGGCACTTCGATTTTCATGTACGGGCCTCCCGGCAATGGTAAAACCAGCGTTGCACGCGCATTCGGTAGTCTCGTGCTGACCCAGGCAATGTATATTCCGTTCGCTTTGTATCTCGATGGACAGGTGATTAAAGTTTACGATCAGGTCAGTCATAAGCTCGCGCCAGATGCAGAACTTCCAAACACTGCTGGAAGTACGGGGAATCTGCGCACGAGTCAACGGCGTGATCCGCGTTGGGTGAAAATACGGCGTCCATTCATTGTGGTCGGCGGTGAACTCACTTTGGAAGGTCTTGATCTTGTTTATGATGAAGTCCATAAATTTTATGAAGCACCCTTCCAGGTGAAAGCCAATGGCGGCATTTTGCTAATCGATGACTTTGGACGTCAGCAAGTGCGGCCGCGTGATCTGCTCAACCGTTGGATCGTTCCGCTCGAAAACCGTGTGGATTTCCTCGCGCTCCATAACGGACGGAAAGTAGAAGTGCCTTTCGACGTTTTGATCGTGTTCTCCACCAACCTTCCGCCAAAAGACCTCGTGGATGAGGCCTTCCTGCGGCGCTTGCGCCACAAGATCGAGATTGGCGATCCTTCCTATGAGGAATACCGGGAAATTTTTAAACGCGTTGCACAGGATAAAAAGGTGGAGTATAGCGATCAGGGACTGGCGTATTTGTTGCAGGAGTGGTATATCAAACGTAATCGCAAACTACGTGCCTCTCATCCGCGCGACCTTTGCGACCAGATCCTTGACATTTCGAGTTACCTTTCTGTGCCTCCGACCATGTCGCGTGATATGCTAGACCGCGCCGCCAAAGCTTATTTCGTCGACATTTAATCTGTTTTATACTTTGCATTACGGATTGCGCATCACAAATTTCGTAATGCGTAATCCGTATATTTTGTCATGCTTACATCATTACCCCAACCCATCGTCTTTGCTCATCGCGGAGCCTCTGTGCATGCGCCGGAAAATACCATGTCTGCCTTTGAACTGGCATTGGCACAGAATGCCGACGCGATTGAACTGGATGTGAAATTATCCGCGGATGGACAAGCCACTGTCATTCATGATGCCATGGTGGATCGTACAACCGGCAGCCATGGTCGTGTGAAGGATTTACCTCTTCGAGAGTTGCGCGCCTTGGATGCAGGCAGTTTCTTCTCAGAGAAATTTCACGGAGAGAAAATTCCCACGCTGGAGGAAGTGTTTGAAGCCGTTGGGAAGCGTACGTTTATCAACGTGGAGCTAACCAATTACAACTCACCCCGGGACCAGCTGGTTGAAACAGTTTGTATGCTGGTCAAGAAATGTGGATTGCAACAACGCGTGATGTTTTCCTCGTTCTTTGCATCGAATCTTTCGAAGGCGCGTGCGTATCTACCGGATGTTCCAAGAGGCTTGCTGGCTTTTGGCGGTCTGCTGGGTGCGTGGGCACGTTCTTTTGGTTTTGATTTTGGCCAATATCAAGCCCTACATCCTTATGTGACAGATGTGACACCCCAACAGGTCCAACGCGTGCACCGGCTGAATCGACGCATCCATGTCTGGACGGTCAACGCGGCGGAGGATATGCGCCGGCTGTTTCATTGGGGCGTGGATGCAATTTTCACGGATGACCCGCAGTTGGCTGTGCAAGTGAGAGGCGAATCAAAATGAAATGGATGATTAGCTCCTTAAGCGGCAATCCATTTGCGAATTGGAAAAAAAACGTGATCTCTCAGAAGGGGGAGGAAAGCCGTTGAGACGTCTCTTTCCCTGGCTTGCGATTGTGTCCGCGCTGACATTCATTGCATCCCTGCTCAAGCCGATACCGGCTGCGCAAGCCGAAACGCAACTCCAAACTTCAAAGGCTCAGGCTGTGCTGGCTGCAATGACGCCGGAGGAACGCGTCGGACAATTATTCCTCGTTACCTTTCAGGGAACAGATACACACGATCAAACGCAAATTTATGATTTGATCGCCAATCATCATGTGGGTGGCGTTGTGTTACTTGCCGCGAATGATAATTTTCTGCCTGAGCCTGATACGATATCCAGCGCACATCAATTGATTAATGCATTACAAACTATTGATGCAGATGCTGCCAGTTCACCGGCATCAGGGAGTGGTACGCAGCCAAATGACAATTCGTATGTTCCCTTATTTATTGGGATCTCACAAGAGGGAGATGGAGCGCCTCACGATCAAATTTTAAGCGGATTGACTCCACTGCCGAATGCCATGGCAATTGGCGCAACCTGGAAGACAGAAATGGCGCAACAAGTGGGTGCAATCCTGGGGAGTGAATTGAGCGCATTGGGGTTTAACCTGTATTTTGGACCTTCTCTGGATGTGGTGGAAGCGCCAAATCCTTCGGCGCGAATCGACCTGGGACCGCGCGTATTTGGCGGTGATCCATTTTGGGTGGGGGAGATGGGTCGAGCTTATATATCGGGCTTGCATGTGGGAAGCAATTCCCGCATGGTGGTGGTTGCTAAAAATTTCCCGGGCCGCGGTGATTCGGACCGTTCCCCAGAAGAGGAAGTG
>DASWEH010000092.1:0-12631 GCA_036394895.1 Anaerolineales bacterium | reverse complement strand
AATATACGCAACCCCTCCATCAGCACAAGATAAATTCCCGAACTCGGCTTTCTATAGCAATTGGCCTGCAATACAATCTCCTTGCGCCTACCAGCCTCTCCTCTCCACCCGTGGACGATGAAACCGAATGTGGCAACTGCGGTGCGTACATATATTGAAAGAAAGGAAATTCCTTGCTAAAGACAAAACGCGTGTACGAGAGCGTGGAAACCAGCGATGGCGCCCGGTTTCTGGTGGACCGGTTATGGCCGCGTGGGATCAAGAAAGAAAAGCTGAAGATGGAAGCTTGGCTAAAAGATGTTGCTCCCAGCCCGAATTTGCGGAAATGGTTTGCACATGATCCTGCCAAGTGGCAGGAATTCCAGCAGCGCTACCGGGCGGAGCTGGAGTCCAACCCGGATGCCTGGAAGCCTATCCTCGAGCCAGCCAAACAAGGAGACGTGACCCTGCTCTACAGCGCCCGGGATACAGAACACAATAGCGCCCTTCTGCTTAAGGAGTTTTTAGAGGAGCACATGAAGAAGTGATGGGGAAGCTGCCAGCTTTTTCAACGCTCATGAAACAGGAGAAGCGATAGTGGAGACCGAATTGGTCTCCGCTGGAAAAAAACCAGGTAGCGCTAGGAACTTGGCAGTTTATCTAACGAACCTCCAAGTTCCCTTTGCTGATACAATCGTCCTCATACCGACCGATCTCACTCCTCACTCGCCAATGATGAAACCACATGTGACAATTGCAGTGCGTATCTTGTTGACTCAGTAAATTGTAAAATCATGCTGAATTCCTCTTGGAGACTTGCCGAAAACAGGAAATACAGGGAAAATGTGCCCGCACCAAATATTAGAGCGCGCAGGATGGAATTCATGATCGTTACAGCAACAGAAGCAGATGGTTCGCAGATCCAGAGTATCACAGCCAGAGCGGGTGTATTCAGCCAAGAAGAAATCGACTCTGTAAGCGTTATGTGGAGGGAATATCTAACTTTGGGGCCGGAAGACAGCGGCTATCACTTTATTGTGGATCGGGATGGGGATCGAGTGCTTGGCTTTGCCATTTATGGTCCGCGTGATCTGACGGACGGAGCATTTGATCTTTACTGGATCTCCGTTGACCCAGCTGCCCAATGCAACGGAGTGGGGCGCGCCTTGTTGACCGCCAGCGAGAACGCTGCGCGTAAGATGGGTGGGCGGATGCTTATCGCGGAAACATCAGGAACTTCGCTTTACGAACCGGCGCGCAAGTTCTATTTCAGCATGGGGTATGAGAACGAGGCAACCATCAAGGACTTCTATACGATAGGCGATGATCTAAAGATCTTCATAAAACGGATTTAATCGCACTGATCATGCCTACTAGCCTCACTCCCCCACCCAAAGATGATGAAACCGAATGCGGCAATTGCGGTGCGTACGTCTACCAGGGGCTGTTGAAGTGTCCCAACTGCGGCGTTTACTTGGTTGACCCGGTAGACACCGAGCCAGAGGAACGTCCTAATTTCCGCCCGAAGAGCAAATTCGCGCTCGTGATCGAATCCGTAATGCGGAAGATACGAAGGAAACCTCATCCCGCCGAGGAGCTGTTCACCGGGGCGATGAGGGAAGCAATCTTGTTCGATGACTTGCTCCGCAAGGTGGGCGGTGACCGGTCCACGGTGGAACGGCTCATAGAGTATGAGCGTAAACTAAAACCCAATGCCACGCGATTGACCTGCCTGCAAAATGCGATCAGTCGCTGGGAGCAGGAAAACCAGTAGCGGAGACCCGTTTGGTCTCCGCTGTTGATTCAGACAACTGGAAAGAATAAACCGCTGAGAGTGAAAACAAGTAAAAATCACAAAAGAAACAGGATGAACATAACTTCATCCAAAAACAATGAAAGACTATACTATTCTGTACATAAAAGGTCTAATAACTACACTCATAGAATGAGATAACTCTAAGATCTTTCGGCATACATTCGGGCATAGATTAGGCACTTTTTGTTTAGGATCACGGAGGCATCCTTGAGATTTCCAAAACTTAAGTTGCCGTTGCGCACAACCCTTCTTTATCTGATATTTGGAGGGCTCTGGATTCTCGTGTCAGATCAAATCCTAGTCCTCTTTGTCTCCGATCATGCACAACAAGTAATTTACCAAACGTTCAAGGGTTGGTTTTTCATCCTTATAAGTGGCATTCTGTTATACATTCTTCTTCTCACGGAGCTTACGGGGCGCAAACAATCCGAGGAGGCACTACGCGAATCAGAAGAGCGTTTTTCAAAGGCGTTTTATCAGAGTCCGATCGGGATCATTCTGATTGACATGACAGATCACACGATCCAAGATGTAAATAACACGATACTAGAAATGATTGGGCTGCCCCGTGAGCAGGTCGTGGGACAAAATGACCTGCAATTGGGCTTAGAGATTAAGCCAGAGGTTTACGCGGTCATCGGCAGGGAGTTAAGCGAACATGGCATGTTCCGAAATAAGGAGGTACAGGTTCGCCTGCGGAATGGAGAGATCCGCCACGTGCTTAATTCCGGTGCGCTGATCAGCATCCAGGGAAAACCCCACAACCTTGCCTTATTGCAGGATATTACCGAGCGCAAGCACGCAGAGGAAGCTCTGCGCGGGAATGAGGAAAGGCTTCGCTTTTCGCTCCAGGCAGCCAACCAGGGACTATATGATCTCAATGTTCAAACTGGCGATGCAGTCGTCAATCGGGAATACGCGCAAATGTTGGGGTATGACCCTGAGACATTTGTGGAAACCAACGCGGCCTGGATCGAACGTCTTCATCCCGATGACCGGGAGAGCGTTGCCAAAGCCTACTCCGATTACGTTAGCGGGTTGCTGCCAGAATACAAGGTCGAGTTCCGCCAAAGGATGAAAGACGGCAACTGGAAATGGATCCTTTCCCTCGGCAAAGTGATTGAATATGATGCAGAGGGAAAGCCGCTTCGGATGCTGGGTACCCATACGGACATCACCGAGCGCAAGCGGGTGGAGGAGGAGATGCAGTCCAGATCTCGGCAGTTTACGGCTCTTCTGGATGCAAGCCAATCTCTCACGGAGTCTTTGAATCGGGCAGAGGTCTTGCAGAAAATTACAGACAAGGCAGCCGATGTCTTAGGAGTTGGAAACTCAGCCATCTATCTTGTGGAAGGCGATCATTTGTATTTGAGCGCATCCACGCCCCCATTGCCTCCCGAGGTTCCCGAAACGCTAAGAAGGACCACGTTGGCAGATCACCCTCATATTGCCGAGGCTCTAGTGACCAGACAGTCTATTATCTTGCCAGATGTCATCGGTGGCACCTTGACAGATGCTGAAAGGCTCGTGAGTGATGCACTGGGGTTGCGTACCATCCTATATATTCCGCTGGTAGCCAGGAAGGATGCAACTGGCATCCTGATTCTAGGAACTGTGGGGAAACCAAGAGAATTTTCCAGGAATGAAATGGATGTAGCTCGCGCTCTTTCCAATCAGGCTGCATTGGCGATCGCGAATGCAATGTTGTATGAGGATCTCTCGCTTTATGTAAAAGAATTGGAGAGCCAGATTGCTGAGCGCAAACGGGCAGAAGAACAAATCCAGCGCCAGCTAAAATACCTGAGTGCCCTGCGAATGATCGATATCGCCATCAGTTCCAGCTTTGATTTACATGTTATTCTGGATGTTGTGCTTCAACAAGTGCTTTCCCAATTAGGGGTCGATGCAAGCGCGATCATGTTGTTCAATACTCAATTGCAAATGACAGAATATGCAGCCAGCCGCGGGTTTCGTTTCGCTGCTTTGCACGATATTAAGCTGAAGCTGGGGGAAGGCTACGCAAGCCAGGCTGTGCTCAACCGCAAAACGATCCATATTTCGGCATTGACGGAAACGGGCAGCAAACTTGCAAAGGCCCTGCGACTGGCAAATGAAGAATTTGTGGATTACTATGGCGTTCCGCTCATTGCCAAGGGGGAAGTGAAGGGTGTGCTCGAAATCTATCAGTGCTCCTACCTGAAGGCTGACGCCGAGTGGCTGGAATTTCTGGAAGCCCTGGCTGGGCAGGCTGCCATTGCGATCGATAACGCCCAGTTGTTTGAAAACCTGCAACGCTCTAACTTCAATCTGGAACAGCGTGTCATCGAACGGACTGCAGAACTCAACCGGACCAATACGGAACTCGAACATGCCAATCGGATCAAGGACGAGTTTCTGGCAAACATGAGCCATGAGCTACGGACACCGCTCACGAGCATTTTGGGGCTTTCCGAATCGCTCCGGGAACAAAGGCGCGGCGCGCTGAACGATCATCAGGAAAAATCCTTAGAAATTATTGAATCCAGCGGGCGACACCTGCTCGAGTTGATCAATGACATCCTTGACCTTTCTAAAATCGAGGCTGGAAAGTTTGATTATTATCCACAGCCCATTTCAGTGGACGATATTTGCAGATCATCTCTGGCATTTGTCAAAACTCAGGCAACCAAGAAATCCATCACTATTACTTATCTTCAGGATGGCTCTATCTCCAAAATATTTGCTGATCCACGGCGCCTCAAACAGATCCTGGTCAATTTGCTGAGCAACGCAGTCAAATTTACGCTTGAACACGGCGAGGTGATTTTGCAGGTCAATGCTGATCTGGAACAGGACTTAATAAAGTTCTCCGTCATTGATAACGGCATTGGGATTGCAGTTCAAGATTTGCGACGCTTGTTTCAGCCCTTCGTGCAAGTGGATAGTGGTCTGAACCGCCAGCATGAAGGCACAGGGCTTGGGCTGGCACTGGTTCAAAAGTTGACCGATCTGCATGGGGGAAGCGTTCAAGTGGAAAGTGAAGTTGGTAGAGGGAGCCGCTTTACGGTCAGCCTGCCCTGCCTGCAGGAAGAGGTGACAAAACTCGAGAAACACGAATCACAGCCCATGTCTCCGATCCGTGAGCGGGATGAAAACACTGAAGTTCCTGTGGAGGCGCCAGCACACCTCGGCGTAATTTTATTAGCCGATGACAATATGTCCAGCATCCTGACTATCGGTGAGTACCTTGAATCTCACGGTTATGAAGTTGTTGTTACCCATGACGGTTCAGAAGCATTGAAGCAGGCAGAAGCCATCCACCCGGATCTCATTCTGATGGATATCCAAATGCCGGTCATGAACGGATTGGAAGCCATTGCCCGCCTGCGCGGGATTGTCCGCTTCGCAGACACTCCCATCATCGCGCTGACAGCTCTGGCAATGCCCGGTGATCGTGAGCGCAGTCTTCTGGCGGGCGCAAACGAATACATGAGCAAACCAGTTAGTCTCAAGCAACTTGCAAAAACGATCAGAGAACTATTGAGTAAGCAGGAATGATTCGCCCTCATTTTCTTGAGTGTCTTCGCACCAGGAGAATCAATGTCAGACGAAGCAGAATTCTATAAAGAGATCATCGACAATCTTTATGACGGCGTCTACTTTGTAGACCGCGACCGAGTAATTACCTACTGGAACAAGGGAGCAGAGCGGATCACCGGTTACCCAGCCGCGCAAACGGTTGGCCGTGCCTGCCGCGATAATTTGCTAAACCACGTCACAGAAAATGGCGTACAACTCTGCATGAACGGTTGTCCGCTGGCAGCAGTCATGCAGGATGGCAACCCCAGAGAAGTAGAGGTCTTCGTCCACCATGCGGATGGACACCGTTTACCCGTGGTTGTCCGTGCCACTGCCTTGCGCGACCGCACGGGAAATATCATCGGTGCAACAGAATCCTTTAGCAACAATTCGAGTGTGATCAACGCCCGCCGCCAACTCAGCGAAATGCGCCAAATCGCACGCACTGACGTATTAACAAAGCTTGGCAACCGACAGCATATTGAGGGACGTCTACATGCGGTGATTGCAGAGTTCGAAAAGACTCAAAAGCCGGCAGGACTGCTCTTTATAGATATTGACCATTTCAAAAAGGTCAACGACACCTATGGTCACGATGTCGGAGACAAATCGCTTTGCATGGTTGTCAATACAGTCCGTCATGCTCTGCGTTCAGCGGATACGATCGGACGCTGGGGCGGGGAGGAATTCGTGGCCATTCTGTATGACATCTTCGATGAGAAAACTCTCTTCAAAATAGCCGAAAAAGTTCGTATGCTAGTCGAAGTCTCCCACCTCGATAAAGACGGTCAAAGCCTGAGTGTCACAATCTCGATCGGAGCCACCCACCTGTATTCGAATGACACTCCGGAATCCATCGTCCGCCGCGCAGATGGATTGATGTATCGAAGCAAGCAGGCAGGTCGCAATCGCGTCACTATCGGATAGCTGGCTGAGGAACCTTTACCCTTTAGCGAGCGTCATCGTCACAAGATGATTAGCCGCCTCCGCTCCCTCACAGTTGTCGACCTGACCATACTCATGGTAGTGATTGCCCTATACGCGTTCGCAAGACGAAGCGAAGCACCTGAACAGATCTTCCCTGCTACAATCAACCGCGATTGCGCTCCGTGAGATGGATCTGCGTTCACAGTATCTATTCCTATGGAAGATGTGAACGTCAGTATCTCGATTTATCAATCGCCTGAGATCAATCATCCTGATGAATCTGGACAAATCGGGAATGTTTCGCTTCTGCTGCCAACTGGCTCGCCTGAACAATTAAGTGGTGAAGTGACTTTGCAAGGTGTTGAACAGGGAAGCCCTGTTGAAGGTATATTTGATCTCACCACAGTAACAGGGGAAAAATTTAGAGGGAAGTTTATTGCTGAATGGGAAAATGAAGTTGTATATTGGGATGAAAATAGCAAAGACCACTTAGTCTCCGCTGTTGTTTTACCTTCACGCTAATTGACCTAGCGCAAAGAGGGATAAAGCCTGAGCGCATATAATCCCGCGTGTGAAAATCCAAATACGCTTTATTCCTTTGATCGCACTTGCCATCTTCGCTCTGCTCTTTGCGATGTGGGCAGGGCTATTGCGTATGGGCTGGGTGTTGCCATCCTTTCCGAATCTTTCCATCGCACACGGCCCATTAATGGTTTCTGGTTTTCTGGGTGTGCTCATCCCGCTCGAACGCGCAGTCGCCATCCGCCAGAAATGGATGTTTGCTGTGCCAGCCGCCGCGGGCCTGGGTTGGATTACTCTCCTCTTTGTGCCATTCATTGGTGGGCTCCTGCTTACACTTGCGAGCATAGGCACACTGATGATCCTGGGCGTGATGGTGCGGCGCGAACCACATCTCCACACGCTCATAATGTTTTTTGGTGTACTGGCCTGGGTGGCAGGCAATTTCTTGTGGATATCTGGATCCCCCATCTTTCGAATCGTTTATTTGTGGATTGCTTTCCTGGTGTTGACTATTGGAGGGGAACGGCTCGAACTCAGTCGTATCTTGCATCCCGCTCCCAAACAACTCCGCATCTTTAGTAGGATCGCTGTCACGCTTTTCGTAGGGGTGGTTCTCTCCATCTTTGATCTCAACTGGGGTGCGCGCCTGAGCGGGCTCTCCATGCTAGCGCTCTCACTTTGGTTCCTGAAAAATGACCTTGCTACGCGCAACATCCATCATGCTAACCCACTCACCCGGTATATTGCCCTTTGTCTATTCAGCGGATTTGTCTGGCTGGGAATCAGTGGAATGCTGCAACTATATTTTGGCGCGCTGTATGCAGGCCCAATTTATGACGCTGTATTACATACTGTTTTCGTAGGCTTTGTCATTTCAATGATCTTCGGACACGCGCCCATCATCTTCCCTGCCATTCTTAGCATACCCATCACTTACCATCCGGCCTTTTACGCCCAACTCATCCTTCTGCATTTCTCACTATTGATTCGCCTGCTTGGCGACCTAACGAATCAGTTCGACATCCGCAGATGGGGCGGATTTCTCAATGAAACCGCCATCCTTCTGTTCCTGGGAATGACGTTCTATTCAATTGTAAAAATATATAATCCAACTGCAAAGAAAGATTCCATCAGAGGTTCTGACTCTTCAGATTCTAGGGGAAGGTAATTTAAAGCGGAGACTATGTCAGTCTCCGCTTCTTGTATCAATGCCTAATCTGCGGCGGGCATAGGGGCAGGCGAACCGCGTCCACCCCATTTGCCGGGCCAGCCGGGGAGAAATGCCCCCAGGATCAGTGCCCCAATCGCGGCAAAGAACGTGATGCGGTAGGCATTCTCAAATCCCTTGATGCTTTGCGCGCAGGCAGACTTGAGCGTGGATAAAATGTTGGTTTTCGCCGCGTCAGCCATCGAGTCGGATAAAGAGGCTAGGGAAGCATCCACACCTGGAGGAAGATTTTGCTCAGCCCTCACACCGGGTGTTTCACAGACACCAAAACGGGTGGACGCGGAAGCGGATGTTTGCGATTCCTGCAACTTGTCCTGTTGTGCCCTGACATCCGCAGAGATGGAAGAACTGAAAACCGTTGCCAGCGCTGCCACAGAGACAGCCTGCACCACAAAGCGTGTACTGTTTAATAACGATGAACCGCGTGGCAAATTGTTCAGCGGCACACTGCTTAATGCCGCTACAAAAGAGGTCTGGAGGGTCAGACCCACGGCTAGTCCGCGTAAGGCAAGCAGAAAGATGAGGTACGAAATGGGCGTGGTCGCTTCAAGTTTTGTAAGTTGCCAGGTATTGATGCATAGAAGGAGAAAGCCCACAACCAGATTCATGCGTGGACCGATCTTGTCATAGAGGCGACCAGCCAGCGGCGTGGCAACCCCGGAAGTGGCCGCCACGGCCAGAAGAATATAGCCTGTTTCCAGCGCCGTCCTGCCACGAAATGCCTGCAAGTAGATAGGCATCAGAAATTCCGCGCTGAACAATGCAATCGTCGCAACATAGCCAACCAGAGCCGCATTGAGAAAAACAGGGTTGCTGAAAAGGCGCAAACTGCTCATTGGTTCTTTCACGAGATACAACTCAATGATTGCATGTGCCACCAGAGCAATGATCCCAATTCCCAAAGCGAGCAGCGTGGTTGAGCCAGTCCAGCCATTGGTTTCGGCGATGCTGGCTGCATACAGCACAGAGCCAAAGCCGATCACAGCCGTAATTAAACCTAACGGATCAAACCTAGGCTTGCGCTCCACCTGATAATCAAGGAGAAAGCGCGAACCGAGGAAGACGCCAATAATTCCAATGGGGATATTGATAAAGAAAATCAGCCGCCAAAGATTGGCATCCACTAACCAGCCGCCCAGAATCGGACCGAGAGCCGGCGCGAACACCAGGACAATGCCAAAGTACCCGAGCGCGGTCCCCTGCTCTTTGGGCGGGAATGCCCGATAGAGTTGCGCAGGACCTAACGGTTGCGCAACCCCACCACCGAATCCCTGCAAGGCGCGCGCCGCGATCAACCATCCTAACGACGGGGCAAGTCCACACAGGAATGAGCCAATGACAAAGACAGCCAGTCCAAAAAGATAAACGCGCTTGATCCCAAAACGATCCGCTAAAAAGCCAGAGACAGGCGTTGTGACTCCCAACGATAAAACATAGATACTCAGCACCCATTGTGCGTCGGCTAGAGTTGCACCGAACTCGCGTCGCAGTGTCGGGAATGCCACATTGATCACGGTCGCATCCAGAATGATCATGAAAATACCGAACATGACCGAGATCAGGATTTTCCATTTTTGTTCCAGCCCGCGCGGCTGGTTACCAGGGACAGATTCAACACTCATACGTAAGTAAGACCTTTCGACCAGTAATAGTTTTTATACACGCATAGAAGTGAGATCACGCATCCCCCCACAACAAAAATTAGACCTCCGAATCATCGAAAGTCTTACTTCTCAAGGCAGAAATGGATAAAAAATACGCCATCCGGATTTATGACCGGATGGCGTATTAAATTTCGATAAGTGAAGAATTAGCGCATGAAAGGAGAGGTATTAATACTCGCTGTAGCACTGATGGGTTTGGAGCGCAACGTTTGCAGCATTTTTCTACGGTCCGCTTTTGCCAGTAATAACGCCTGTTCGGCATCGTGCAAGATCTCCTCGACCGAGTGATATTCCTCCCCACACAGCACGATTCCCACGTTTGCCCGCACCTGCAATTCATTCTCAGATTTTGCCAGATACTTTCGGATACGGTTTTGGACACGCGTCGCAACCAGGATGGGCGTCTCATGATCATTGACGTCTTCGATCAAGACAGCAAAGACATCTTCCCCAAGCCTTGCCACCGTATCGGTAGGGCGCAGGATAGTCTTGAGCAGTGCCGCTGATTCCTGAAGCACGCGTTTGTTATATTCCTTGCCAAACAGGTAATTGATCTTGCTCGACTGCCCCAAATCCAGATAAAGCACGGCAAATTTATTCTGACGAAGTTGTTTCGCACGCTCCAGGGCATAGGCCAGGCGCGCCATAAAAAACGAACGATTGTAAACACCGGTCAGCACATCCCACGGCAGGTTTTCCATGGGCTCTTCGGTCGGGCAGATACGCTGGATGAGATTACTCATCTGCTCTATATTCACTGGTTTGATCAGGACAAGATGGGGAGCTACAGGTAATGTTTCAACCAAATGCGCATGCGCCGTGATGACCACCACAGGGACATTCTTCAGCCGTTCATCCGCGCGCATCATCGCAAGGATTTCACCGCCAGACATTCCCGGTAAACCTAAATCCAAAAGGACAATGTCTGGTGTGCTCTGGGCAAGATACTCTGCCGCGACCTTTCCATGCAGAACAATTTCCGTGCGATAGCCTGCCAGATCCAGGACGTGCCTGAACAGGGCAACAATATCCCGGTCATCTTCTACAATCAAAGCAAAAGGTTTTTCCAAGTCCTTTTCTCCTAGCGATTACAGGACGGTCAAAGCATGGGATAGTTACGGGTCAGAGAGCATTTCTACAAGGAAAAGGTTACACTTTTTCAAAAGGGGGAATGAAGCAAAGTCAAATGCTCACAAAATCCCCATTGTTTATTCACAATTTCCTAACGCCCTCTCATTAGAATCGTTAACGTTTATAAGTTTAACGTGAATAATGGATAAGAGCGGGGCTCATTGGGTAAACTTTAGGTGCGACCCAAAAAGAACACCCGAAGGAGCCCCGCCATGGAAAGTTTACTCGAATTGTTTGTTCACGTAGATGATTTTTGCCAAGTCTTTTTACCTTTCTGGGAACGGAAACTGATGCAAGATGGCAGCAAAAAGCGCCGGCGTGCCGGACAACTAAGTGTGAGCGAGATTATGACGATCATTATTCATTTTCACCAATCGCACTATCGAAACTTCAAAGCCTATTATCTGGACCATGTCTGTCAGCACTTGAGAAGTGAATTTCCTCATTTGGTCAGCTACGAACGATTTGTGATCTTGATGCCTTCCGTCCTGGGACCCTTGAGTGCCTATTTGAAAAGTCTATACGGACGTTGTCATGGGATTTCCTTCATCGACTCGACTGCCTTGCTGGTGTGCGACAACCATCGTATCCACACTCACAAAGTCTTGGCCTCGTTGGCCCAGCGCGGTAAGGGTTCCATGGGCTGGTTTTATGGGTTCAAGCTGCATTTGGTCATCAATGATTGTGGCGAACTCCTAGCTTGCCAGATCACACCTGGCAATGTCGATGACCGAGCACCTGTTCCAGCTTTATGCCAACGCCTATTTGGCAAGTTGATCGCCGACCGGGGCTATATCTCGCAATCTTTGTTTGCACAACTCCTGGGCACGTTCGGGATCCAGCTCATTACCAAACTGCGCAAGAACATGAAAAACCGCTTGTTGCCCTGGATGGACAAAGTACTCTTGCGCAAACGAGCCATCATCGAAAGCGTCGTAGATCAACTCAAAAATATCTCGCAGATTGAGCATACTCGCCATCGTAGTCCCACGAACTGCTTCATCAACATCATCGCCGGTTTGATCGCTTATTGCCATCAGCCGAAGAAACCAGCTTTGAACCTCTTTCCGGCTGGTTTGCTCTCCGCCTAAACATTATTCACGTTAATATAAATTTTTCTGTTAGATTTTTACGATAGGTCTTTGAGCATTTTATTGGTCTTTTCAACTTGGTAATCAATACCAAATGAGTTGAATATTTCAAGAGCTGATTGAAGATATTCTCGTGCCAAATCCTTCTCATAGACTTTGATCAAAAAATCACTCAAATTCTGCTGAAGAAAAGCCTTTTCTCTTTTTTTGCTACGTTCATCTAAGGTTTTCATAACAAATTGTAATTTTGTTTTAGCTTCATATTCTTTACCATCATTCCAAAGCAAGCGACTTAACCCGAGCTGCGCTTTTGCTAATTGTTCTAGGTTGTCGATTTTATTCCATAGAAGAATTGCTTCATCATATTTGGACTTGGCTTCAATATAGTTCTCAAACTTTTCTAAGCATAGACCCAAGCCAATTAGTGCTCTCGCTTGCTGAGAAACAAAATCATATCTTTTGGCAATGTCGATCGCATGGTTGAAATAGCTTGATCCTTGATGAAAATCGCCCCTCAATATCTCTAATTCACCACTCCTATTCCATAGTCTAGCCACATCAGCTGGTTGGTCGAGTTGCGAGAATTGCTCTCTGCTCTGAGTGAAATAATCAATCGCCTGAGTATAGTCCCCGCGCTCTTGATGAGTCAAACCAACTCCTAAGAGAACATCAGCCACCTGTGCCATCTGCCCAAGAGCCAGGTAGCGTTGTCGAG
>DASWEH010000091.1:0-5024 GCA_036394895.1 Anaerolineales bacterium | reverse complement strand
TTAATACTACTGACGAGCATAATGCTTGGCTTAAGCCTGATAGCCATTGGTGGATTCCTATGGTTGGCAGCCAAAAAAATGATCGCCGGCTTTGTTCTTTTAGCTGTTGGCCTGATATTGACCTCGGTTCCAATCGCCTTTATCGCATATTTTATGATCACGATAAGCGCGCGTGGATAACTGATCGAACCTGAAAATGGATGCTGACGAATAAGGAAAGCAGAAATAAAATAAAAAGACCACCTGGCGAGGTGATCTTTTCGTGCCAGGGGTGGGTTTGACCCCCTTCCCGTCCTTCCCCCATTCGGATACCACGAATGCCCATACAGGATGCTTCGCGAGGGGAAGGGGAATACAATATTGGAACAATTATTTTATTTCCTTGTTGGCGCATGGTCTTCGCGCTAGCACCCCGTCGGGCATAACCTGCGCCATTTTGTTATTCCTACATGTCTATATCGCACTCAGCAAAAACTTGCCCGCACGCTTGGCACGCCTAGCGACCTAGAGCGTCTCCTCGGTGCGTAGCAGGTGACTAAACCTTCAGTATGTTATGGACGAAAAACCGTACACTGTTCAGTGATCGTTTCAACTGCTATCTGGACTCCCCACCAAACAGGGAACCTTTCCTGCTAAAAATCCGTCCTTGCCTTGTTCAATTAGCCGGGAGAGTGCTCCGTTATTGAACAGACCTATTTTCAAGGTCTTAGTCTGCCATCCAAGAACATCAACCCGCAGGCGATCGCCGTCCCGGAATGGCCCAGTAGCTCTGAGCAGCAGCGACAGGTCATCGATGCATACAATAACCAGCCCTGCAGCGCTTTGAGCAAATGTCAGATAGTGATGTGTTTCCCAATCTTGCCCTGCTCGACCAACTGGTGCAGTCCATCCAGGTCAGCCAGCCCTGAGGCATGCTGCCCCGTCATGAGCCGCCGTACAAGGAACCAAGAGCAAGGTTTCCTCAAGTTGAAATACCCAAGGTTTCCCAACTTCCCGTGGGTTCGTTCTGAGAACAAGAGTAGAATAGGCCAACCGGATTGATTTAACAAATTTTTGCCGTGCCGAACCAGAGTAGTAAAAGGGTCATAAAAAGTGGACGACACTATAACGAATCCAAAACCTGGTAGCCTCTGGCGGAATTCCGATTTTTTGAAGCTTTGGTCTGGACAAACGATCTCTGTGTTTGGCTCAATGATTGGCGGCACAGCGATGAGCTTTACTGCCCTCCTCTTCTTGCAGGCTACGCCTTTTCAAATGGCTCTTCTAAGCTCCATGCAGCTGGTTCCCGGCTTCCTCGCAGGGCTCTTCGCTGGTGCCTGGGTGGATCGTGTACGGCGCAGGCCAATGATGATCGCGGTAGATATCAGCCGTGCAGTCATATTCGGGACGATCCCGCTGGCAGCCCTAATGGGGATTCTGCATATCGAACAGCTTTATTTGGTCGCTCTAGCGGTCGGTATTCTCACCATTATTTTCGAGCTGGCGTACCAAGCGTACCTGCCGAGTCTGGTGGGAAAACAGCACGTTGTCGAAGGTAACAGTAAACTATCTGCTAGCGCCGCAGTTGCCGAATTCGGCGGCTTCAATTTGGGCGGCTGGCTAGTGCATATCTTTACCGCACCATTCGCCATTTTGATTGATGCCGTTTCGTTCCTGGCCTCTGCTCTCAGTCTTCATTTGATCCGCGCCCACGAGATGATAGAGCACTCGCAAGAAAGCCCCAATATGCTCAGGGAGATCCGCGAAGGTTTACGTGTTGTTTATCAACATTCTTTGCTGCGTTCTAGCGCTGTCGTTTTAACCATAATCAGCTTATCAGGAGGAATTTTCAGTGCACTAGTTGTGCTCTACATGGGACGTGAGCTTGGGTTTGATCCGGGCATCCTGGGGATGATTTGGGCAGTGGGCGGCGTGAGCTCTTTCTTTGGAGCCTCCCTGACGCCGTACCTAACTCGCCGTTTGAACCCCGGTCCGGCCATGGTTGCTGGCCTGGCATTATATAGCGTCTCCATATTTTTTATCCCTTTGGCAAGCGGGGCGACCGTGTTATCGGCTATTTTCTTAATCATCCAGCAATTAGGGGATGGATTTTTTGTGCTTTACGAGATCAACATGGTGAGCTTTCGCCAGGAGATTATTTCCGAAAGGATGCTTGGTCGCGTCAATGCCACTCTGCGCTTTGTCGCATTGGGTGCAACCCTGGTTGGGACATTGCTAGGTGGACTATTAGGCGAGAGCCTTGGGGTACGGACAACCCTCTTTATAGCCGCCGGCGGCTCTCTAATAGGATCCGCCATCTTGGCAATCTCGCCTATCGGAAAGCTAAAAAAGACAACACCACAAGAGTAGATGTTTGGATTCCAAATCAAGCATCGGCCCTGGTTTTAGATACACGACTCGGCCAAGCAACCTTAGAATATTGGACTGGTCGCGGTTCGCAATGGGATGACGCATCGTTGAAGATTCGGACTCCCGAACGTTCTTTGATCAGAATCCTGACGCTATCTGGCATAAATGCAAATACGCTGACTTCAGTAGAAGCTGTAAAACAGTGGGGCATAACAGTAGAGACGACAGGCGGGTCCGTGTGATAGGGTTCTGTTTCTCCTTCGGATGTGAGAGTAATGACAGGGCGACTTCAGGTGTTTCTGATGGAAAACCGGTTTGTACAGTGGCCGTTGGAGCGCTTGCTGTATCCTGGCCTGTCTGGCATGAGGCTATAAAAAGCTTATGCTCAGAAGAAAGAGGGTGATTCGCTTCAACAGGGTAAAACTTCGTCTTGCCTGAACTAGGAACGCTGGATCGCAAGCAAATTGCAGCCCTGGTGGGTGTGGCACCGATGAATTACGACAGTGGCAAGAAGCGTGGCTATCGCAAAACCAAAGGCGGACGACCGGATGTACGCCGCGCTCTTTATATGTCCACTCTGACCGGCATCCGCTACAATCCTGTCCTCAAACCACAATATGACCAATTGGTGCAGCGAGGCAAGGAAAAGAAAGTGGCCATCACCGCTTGCATGCGAAAGATGCTGACTATTCTTAATGCGATGAAGCGTGACAGACAACCTTTCCGATTAGCTGTAATAGCTTGATTGTTCTGCGGTTTACAACTCAAATAAACACAACTGCCTTGACTTTCAAGACAGTTGCTACACGCTTTGTCAGCCCGCAGTATTGCCTTGAACTGTGCCGTGCGAAAGTACATTGGTTGTCATTTTTGTTTTCCTTTGAAACGATCTGTGAAGGTGACCTTCAGCTGATTTGTTATTCTGCCGCGAGCTTAGTTGGTACGAACCAGGCGCACAGCGCGCCAAAGAGACCGGTGGACAGCGATGTTTCCCAGAAGTGACTCAGACTGATACCTGCAGGCATGAGCGGATTGGGGAACGCCAGTTGCATGGTCGGCAGGAGTGCGAGCGCGAGCCCGGAGAGGATGAGTAGCTCGACGCGTCCACCAGTGAAGCCTTTGAAGAGCGGAATCAGGCACACGATCCAGAGAATGCCGCGGGCGTATTGGAAGAAGGGTATTTCGGGTTTGCTCATCAATGTGTTCAGAATTTGATCCGCAAAGGAATTCAGTTCTGCGGGACCTCCGTAGAAGACGCGCAGCTCCTGTGATTGCCAGGCCACGTAGTAGCCAAACAGCAAGTAGAGCACAACATATACTGCCCCCAGCCATGCGCCGGCTTTGAGGAATCGTCCCGCCTGGACGGTGAAGTTTGTCGCTACGCGTGGCTTGCGAGAGAACCCGCCGCTGAAAAGCGTGACTGCCAGCACGAAGATCGCAGACGTAATCGCGCCGCGCAGGAAAAGGCGGTACACCTCAAAGGTTCCTTGCAGCGACGGGAACGCAGACAGGAAGTATGAGGTTTCGATTTGTGTCTGGAAGATCTGCGCGAGGTACGAGAAAACGAACAACGCTCCTGCCAGCGCAAAGCCTTTCAGGCTGGAACGCCGCGCCGCCCAAACCAGGATCGTTGCGTTGACTGCGCCGTTCAAGAGCATGGCGGCAGACCCGGACATGAATCCCGATTCGGGTATTTTCTCCATAATGAACTGCGGGAAGGGGGAGATGATGTTCGCCGCGATCATGCTGAGGATGAAAGCGATGAAAGCACCGATCCATTGCAACAAAAGGGAAAGAGCGGATTTGAATGGAAAAGTGTTGACGACAGGGGTGGATCTGAGTGAAATGGTTTTCATGGCGATCTCTCTATTCTTGAAAGTTTGCAAATGCCAGTGCAACCAGCCCAAAGCCGAGCATACTGATGCCGTCAGTGATGCTCAGCGATTTGAGGGTGCTCAACACGATCACGGCAACGCCCATCGCAAGGGCGATGCCCTTGAATGCGATCTTGGTTATTTTCTTGTACATGGTTTTTCTCCTTTGGTTTCATAATCAGCTGGTGTGGGTGAATCCACAGCACAGCAATCAGAGTTGTTCTCGCCTTCAGCGGCTTTCCCTTCGCTTAACACGACCTGTAATTGCAGGATCGTCATTCCCAGTCCATGCAGCCTGCGCACCAGCCCGACCATCCCCGATTGATCGGTGTACACCTTGAGCACAGTGATATCTTCCATCTGCCTCGTTTCGTCAACGCTGATCTCCGTCGAACCGTCGAAGCTTTGCAACCAGTCCACATCGACCCGACCCCGTACTTGAATCCGGTAGTGTGTCGCTGAGTCGAATATGGGTTGTTCGTTATTCATAGTTTTCCTCGTTTTCGTGGCTCAAGAGAGACCCAATATGATCCCAAGGATCAGGAGTCCACCGAACACATTTTCAACAGAGTGAATGATGACACCCATCCAGGTGCTGCGAAAGCGCCAGCTCGGAAATGCCAAGACGAGGACACCTTGAATGACATCCGCCGCGATGGTCCACGGCTGGTGAAGATGGTAGAAAGCGGATAGCGCTCCGCTGGCTACCCAGTTCCACTTGCCGAATACTCCCTGCAGCTTGGGGAGCAGCACTCCCCGGAATAGAAACTCCTCTCCCAGAATATTGAAGACAGAGCTAAC
>DASWEH010000090.1:0-5089 GCA_036394895.1 Anaerolineales bacterium | reverse complement strand
TGGCTTTTGATAGAATACAGACAATCACAAAAGGAGAGACGTATGGCACACGCAGAAAATAGCATCACGATCAACAAGCCCATTACGACAGTGTTTGACTTTATCCTGGATGGCGCGAACAATAAACTTTGGCGCCCCGCGGTAACAGACATTACGCCGCTTAGCGAAAAGCCCTACGGGGTTGGGACAGCGTTCAAGCAGGGCTTGAAAGGTCCCGGTGGCAGGATCGATGGCGACTACAAAATCACAGTGTGCAAGCCGAAGGTATTCATCCAATTCGAGGTCACCGCCGGACCCGCCAGACCCACCGGCATGTACCGGTTCGAACCGGATGGTGAGGGGACCAGAGTCACATTTACATTGGACTTCCAACCCAAAGGTCTTGCCAAATTAATGGAACCGATGATCAATCAATCCATGAAATCGGAAGTGGCAACACTCTCGAACTTGAAGACTTATCTTGAGGAACAGATGTGATAGACCTGACAAGTCGGGAAAGGAATGTATCTTGAAGCGATATCTGGTTGAACCTGGAACGAAGGTTAAACTCTCGGAATGGGACCCGAACGATACGAGCGAATTCAGGGGAGGCAGAGAGCAAGCGAGAATTGAGATTGAGAAGCTAAACCATAGATTGGAACAACTACAAGAAGTGTTATATGCCGAACATAAGCATAAAGTGTTAATCGTGTTGCAGGCAATGGACACCGGCGGCAAGGATGGAGCGATCCGCCACGTGTTCGAAGGAGTCAATCCGAATGGTACCCGAGTGGCGAATTTCAAAGAGCCATCGGAAGAAGAAAAGGACCATGATTATCTGTGGCGCATCCATAAGCAAGTGCCAGCCAAGGGTGAAATTGTGATCTTTAACCGCAGCCACTATGAAGAGGTGCTGATCGTGCGCGTGCACAAATTGGTGTCACCTGATGTGTGGAAACAACGCTTCGACCAGATCAACGCGTTCGAACAAATCCTCGCCGAGAATAGGACAACCATCCTGAAGTTCTATCTGCACATCGATAAGGATGAGCAAAAGAAACGCTTGCAAGCGCGGCTTAATGACCCAAATAAGCATTGGAAATTCCGCAAAGGTGATCTGGAAGAGCGCAAGCTGTGGCCCGAATACATGCAAGCCTATGAAGATGTCCTGAACAAAACAAGCACCGCCGGGGCGCCATGGTTCATTGTCCCTGCCAACCATAAATGGTACCGTGACCTGGTGATCTCGTCCGTTCTCATCGAGACGCTTGCAGGATTGAAGATGAAGTTCCTCGAGCCGGAGGAGAATTTGGAGGGAATTGTAATTGAATAATAAGAAGACCTTTCAGGTCTCAAAGTAACAAGCGGCCAGAGCCAAGCGTTAGACATTCTGAATATGAAAACTGCTCCCAATTTATTGCAACTCATCCCAGATATTTTCTTTGATGCATTAGCCTATATGTTGCCTGCTTCACTTCTTTTCATGGGTGTCATGACTCTGACGCCTTCCACGGGCAGTCCGCTGGTGCGCGCATATCTCGACCTGGGCGCCTCGTTCGACCGGTTTATCGTAGTGCTCTTAGGAATCGGCCTCTTTTGCATCGTCGCTCAACTCCTCACACACTTTCCTATGATCTGATCCTGCATTCGCTTCGAACTCTGACGAGCCGGAGGAAGAACAATGAGTTTAGCGAGTCAGATATCGAATGGATGGCAGACTACACGTTTATCCGTCACAAGGATGCGGCCCTGGGCTCGGAGATCAGCAAGAGATACGCCCGTACCATTATGTCGAGAAACAATGCGTTGGTTGCCCTGTTGCTGATGATCACGTCTGTCGTTAGTCAGCAGTGGATTGGGGTACCGTCAGTGGAATTCTATTCTTGCTTTTTGTGCATGAGGCGTATGGCGAGCAAGTGTTCTTTTCCCGATACTTGCAAGCGATCACGAAAGAGTTGAGGAGTATGGAAGCAAAGGAGAAGATAGAGTGACCCCCTCCGTCACTGCGTGACACCTACCACTCGCTACGCTCGGGTACGCCTTGCAGTCCCCTAAATACGACATTGGAAGTTTAAATGTCAACCAAAATTATGGCGTCGGATTTGGGGGAGATAGTGGCAGCATGAGATAGAATGTGCTGCCGGTGAAGTTCACTTCGTCATGTCCGGCGCTTTCCACCCAGACTTTGCCGCCATGCGCACGCGCCACACCTCGCACGAGTGCCAAGCCTAAGCCGGGTCCGCCGCCTTTGAAGGTGGTCTTGCCCGAGGAGTGCAGTGCCACAGCCCCCACCTGATAAAACTTTTCGAAGATCAGATCCTGGTGCTCGGCGTCGATCCCAATCCCGCGATCTCTGACGGCAATCTCCAGGCTGGGCGAATTATCTTCCATTACGCTTGGGCGGGTGGTGATCAGGATCTTCCCACCATCGGGCGTATATTTGATGGCATTGACCATCAACTGATACAGCGCCTTTTGGATCAAGGGAGGATCACCTTTGATCTCGGGTGTTCCCTCAGCGTATGTGACACTGAAATGAATATTCCGTTCCGCGGTGGTTTGCTCCAAATCAAGGACCAAGTCATTGATGATCCGTTTCAATGGCACCGGCTCGGAGGCGACCTTCAACGATTCACTGCCGATGCGGGTGAGGTCCAGCATCATGTTGACCACTTTGTGCATACGGTTCGTGCCCTTGAGGATGCCATCGGTCACATCCGCGAGGGCGGTGTTCGTCTGAGTTTCAGGGAAGGAGCGCATGACATTGACGTAGCCATTCAATACCGTGAGCGGCGTACGAAGTTCATGCGCGGCGATCATGATGAACTCCAGCTTGTTGCGGTCCAACTGACGCAAGACCTTGTTCGTCTTCTGCAGGTCTTTGATCATCCTCTGATCATTGGCGCGGAGACGGTCGAGTGTGATACGGATGAGATCGATCGCCATGCGCGGGCTTCGGCTGAGGATGGTCTCAAAATCCTCTTTCTCCATTTCCAGCACAGTGCATTCCGTCGTCGTTCGAACCGTTGCGGCACGCGGTGCGCTTTGAATCAGCCCCATCTCGCCGACCACATCGCCTCGGCCTCCCACCCGTAAAACCCGATCTTCTTCCTCTTCGGTCATCTTCTGTGTAATGACGATCTCACCCTCCGCGATGATATAAAGCACATCCTCATAAGCGCCTTCATGACAAAGAACATAGTTCGGAGGATACGTTCGGAACTCCGTCACGCTGGCCACTTCCTCCAGTTCGCGGTCATCCAATCCCTTAAAGGCTAGGCGCAAGAGATAAAGCTTATCGTCGGTGCGTGTTTCGTTCATCATGAGCGAGTATAAACAGGAGTGCGATTGTCAAGTACAACAATTCAATTACAATAAAAGAAGCAAGTGATGAAGTGGTAGGTTTACAGGTAAAGGAGAGCGATTATGCAAGAAAAGCTCCGAAGGTTTATGACAACTCAATTTGGCAACCCAAGAGGGATATTTGGGAAAATCATCGGCAATCGCATGGCAAAAGGAAATAGCTACGATGCCCAATGGACAGTCTCCCTGCTCAATATTCAGCCATACCATCATATCCTGGAGATCGGGTTCGGCCCGGGAGTTTCTACACAATTGGCAAGTGAGAAAACTTCCAAAGGTTTTGTCGCTGGGATCGATCATTCCAAGACGATGGTGCAGACCGCCAGCCAGCGAAACGCGGCTGCCATCCAATCCGGATTGATGGAACTTAAGCAGGGTGAGGTGTCCTCCTTGCCGTATCCAGATCAGTCCTTTGATATTGCGTTCTCACTGCACTCGATTTATTTCTGGCCCCAACCAGTGAATTGCTTAAAGGAAATCAAGCGTGTTTTGAAACCAGAGGGTCTGCTGGCGATCACGATCCAACCCAAAGACAAATGGGTGCCGAAGGTGGATGCCAGCATTATGACCTTATATTTTGGCAGCGAGGTTGCTTCTTTGTTTTCTGCGGCTGGTTATCGAAATATCCATGTTGAGGGTTCGCCGCCGGAGGACAAAATCTTCTTGGAATGCATCCTGGGCGTAAAGTAAAAGCGTTTTGCTCCGGTGCAAATGAGCCTTGCGAAGGCATGCCGTCAGGTGAGGCGGAGCCGACACTTGCGCCCCCTGGCACCGTACGCCAGGACGGCGTGCGCGCAGTGCAGGTGAGGATCTAAACCTTCGCAAGGCTAAGCTAGTCCTTTAGGATAGAGCAGGCTTCTTCACCATCCGCTCACGACCCCAGAGCCAGAGTGCACCGAGACCTAGTAATACGATGGCAAAGTTCAACAGCCAACCCAGGAAGCCGGGGATCAATGGGAATGACAGTACAGCAATGACTGCCACAGTGATCAATACACCTACGACCATTGGCCAATACCTGTGTTCTGCGAGCCGTGAGTTGGCACGCAGGAAGATCCATTTCCCAAGCGCCGCGCCGAAGACCACTTTCGCGACGAACGTGGTTGCCAGCACAAAACCAACGATCAATCCAAAGAACGCCAGGATGCCAAGCCCGAGCACTGTGCCGGTTAACTGACCAAGCGTGAGTACGCCGAATACGATTGCTCCAATGATCGTGACGGTGAGAATCAACAGCAAGACAAAGAAGAACGCAGCCCAGGCGACGGCGCCCCATCCAAGACTGGGCAACGGTTTCGCTTGCAGTTGGGCACTCACGCCTCCCATGAATGTAGGGAACAACCAAAGCAGGAACAAGCCGATCAGGATCAGTGCAATGCTGGTCCGCACGAAATTCAGTCCCCATTTTGTGACCTTCTGCGTGGCGGTCTCTTCACGTGGGGTGGTTGTATTGCTACTGGGCTCTGTCCGCGTGACCTTGCCAGCGACCACGCCTGCAGGAATTGTCACTTCGTTCGCCTGGGTGTATTTCAAATTTCCTGCAATGCTTGCCGACGGATCAAACGTCAAACCGGGTTTAACGCTCGGCGCTGAAATGGAAGATTGTGGCATGAACATGGTCGGTGGAGGGCCCTGATTAGGCTCACCCACTTCCGCTTGCACATCTCCACCCACGCTGCCGCGCAATTCGAACGCGCCCGTGCCAACCTGTACATTGCGAGCGACATCGCCTGCCAGCAAAATCTGA
>DASWEH010000089.1:0-9190 GCA_036394895.1 Anaerolineales bacterium | reverse complement strand
CGATGCAGGCTGTTCAATCCGCTCCGATAATTGAGCCAACCCTGGAGGCTGTGAAAAAATTGTTATGAGCACGAGGGAGAACTGGAGCCTGACCTTTCGTTACGTTGTCGGCATCATAAGTTTTATCCTGCTGATCGCGCTCCTGATTTACGCGCAGGATGCTGTCACAAACTTAGCCATTGCGGCGTTTGTAGCCTATCTTATCAATCCTGCGGTTGTCTATCTTACCAACCGCACGCGCATGGGACGTGGGGCGGCAGTGAACCTGGTTTATTTTTCTACAGTCCTTCTGCTGCTTGGGCTCCCTTCCACGCTCTTGCCTATCTTTGCGGATGAGGCGCAGATCGTCGTTCAGGATTTACTAGACTTAACGAATCAACTAGGCCGAACATTTTCGGGCCCTATCCATTTTTTTGGGCTGACTTTCCACTTAGAGGAATGGGGACAGAGTATTTTCCAGGTACAAAATACGGTGCTTTCCCCTTTGCCTGAGGAAGCTCTAAAGCTGTTGGAAACAACTTCTGTCGGTGTATTGTGGTTCCTGGTGATTCTGGTTAGCGTGCACCTGTTTTTATCTCAGTGGCCTACGATGCGAGATTGGCTGATTAATCTTGCACCGCCTGCTTATCGTCCGGAAATGGAGGAGTTGTACAACCGCATCAGAAACGTCTGGATGGCTTACTTACGTGGTCAGATCGTTTTGATGTTCATTGTAGGTGTAGTCTTTACGATTGCATGGATTATCATTGGCATCCCGGGCGCGCTGGTTTTAGGAGTGCTTGCAGGTCTTTTTACACTCGTGCCAGATGTTGGTCCCTTTTTGGCAATGGTGCTGGCAGCCGGGGTGGCTCTGCTGGAAGGTTCCACCTGGATTCCACTTTCCAACTTCTGGGTGGCTGGCATTGTGATTATTGTCTATTTGGTGTTGATCAATTTGAAGAACTTCTTTCTGCGCCCCTACATTATGGGACGCAGTGTTCATATGAATGAGGCACTGATCTTCATCGCCATCGTCATTGCAACTATCCTCAAGGGGATTCTGGGTGCGCTACTGGTAGTGCCCGTGCTTGCAAGTGTTGTGGTGCTTGCAGGTTATATTCAACGGCGTGTATTGGGATTACAGCCATTTGAAGATGATGGGAGCAAACAATTTGCCCCACCTGAAGGAATCCAGGTGCCGCGACGGAAGTGGACGAGAAAGGAAAGACTCGAACGTTTGGGAAAAGTGGACGAATCGGATTCGTCCGAGCCTGCCTCAACATTCATTGACGAATCACTCTCTGAAGAAATCCCTGTTCAAGAAGAATCAAAAGAATGAAAATCACCTATTCAATCGTTGCGCCAATCTATAATGAACTGGAAAATATTCCTGAGCTTTATCGCCGCATCAAAGAGGTGATGGACTCTACCGGCGAAACCTGGGAACTGATCCTTGTGGATGACGGCTCTATAGACGGCTCTACCGAAGCAATCTGTGCTCTGGCAAAGGAAGACAAGCGTGTGCGCCCCGTGATCTTTGCGCGCAACTTTGGGCATCAAATTGCCATCACCGCCGGCTGGGACTACGCGCGTGGTGCGGCAGTCATTATCATCGATGCAGATTTGCAAGACCCGCCTGAGTTGATCCTTGAGATGGCGAAGAAATGGAAGGAAGGCTATGAGGTGGTCTACGCGGTGCGCGCCGAACGCGAGGGAGAATCCTGGTTCAAGCTCTGGACCGCTTCGCTGTTCTATCGCATCATCTATCGGATTACTGATGTGAAAATCCCGCTGGATACCGGAGACTTCCGCTTAATGGATCGCGAGGTGGTGGATGTGCTCAAGCAAATGCGCGAGCGACACCGTTTTCCGCGCGGGATGTCTGCCTGGGTTGGATTCAAACAAATTGGCGTCGATTACAAACGCTCAGCCCGGGTGGCAGGCGAGACCAAGTATCCATTCCGTAAAATGTTCCGTCTGGCGCTCAATGCCATTACCAGTTTCTCCTATTTTCCCCTGCAGGTTGCCACGTTCTTCGGGTTTGCCTCCGCAGGGATTGCGATCATCGCAATCCCGCCTGTTGTTTATTTGCGTATGACTGGTTCTCAAGCATTCTTTGGTCAAGCCACCACACTGATCGCTGTTCTTTTCTTGGGCGGCGTACAGTTGATCTCATTAGGTGTTCTGGGCGAATACATCGGCCGCTTGTATGATGAAGCCAAAGGCAGGCCACTGTATATCGTCAGAGAAGCGCCAAAAGACTAATTCCCCTAAAGAGGGATACAGGATGACTGTATCCCTTATCATTTTATAACCATGTCATTGTCTTTCTTCCGCGATAAAGCGTTCTTCCGCGCCATGCTGACGCTAGCCCTGCCGGTTGCGTTTCAGCAATTGATCAGCGCTGGCTTGAATATGATCGATGTGCTGATGGTTGGGCAGTTGGGGGAAACGTCTGTTGCCGCGCTTGGGCTGGCAAATCAGATCTTCTTTTTGCTCATCCTATTCCTGTTTGGAATTACGAGCGGTATGTCTATTTTCACTGCACAGTTTTGGGGCAAAGGAGATATCGAAGAGATCCGTCATGTGCTTGGTATTTGCCTCACGATCGCGGTTTTAGTTGCCGCACTGGTTTCCCTTGCCGCCATCGTCGTGCCGGAAAAACTGATGGGTTTTTATACGGAAGATGCAGCGGTTATTAAGTTAGGCAGTGACTATCTCCGTATCGTTGGTTTGAGCTACGTGTTCACAGCCATTACGATTTCTTACGGTTCTGTACTGCGCAGTATTACTCAGGTCACACTCACGGTGATCGTCGCTGTGCTTGCGCTGGCGCTCAAGACCATCCTTGCTTATCTTTTTATCTTTGGAGTTGCGGGTCTGCCTGCATTGGGTGTTCGCGGGGCCGCGCTGGGTACATGCATTGGATGGATATTTCAGGCTATCCTGTTGCTGACACTTGTATATGTTCGGAAAACTCCTCTTGCAGCGAATCCGTTTTCCTTCTTTCGATTTGAACGTCCTTTCCTATTCAAAGTTCTAAAAACCTCCATGCCCGCCGCGATCAATGAGATTTTGTGGTCGTTTGGCATTACAACTTATAACGCAGTCTATGCCCGGATTGGCACAGATTCAATCGCCGCAGTCAACATTAACGCCACTATTGAAGACTTGATGTTTGTATTGTTCATTGGTTTGAGTAACGCGTGTGCAGTGATGGTTGGTAATAAGATTGGGGCAGGGGAGAAAAATGACGCTTTTGAATACGGTCGGCGCTTTGCCATTTTAGGAGTGATCGCTGCGCTGATCGCAGGTGTCATCGTCTTTGCTCTGCGTGAGACGGTCGTCGGCCGATATCAGATCTCGCTCTCTGCTGCGGAAAACCTCCGTGGCTTGATGTTGGTCTATTCACTTTCTTCCTGGTTGAGAGTATTCAACTTTATGCTTTTCATTGGTGCTTTGCGTGCAGGGGGTGATACGCGCTATGCCATGTTCACGGAATTATTTTCCGTTTGGATGATTGGCGTTCCCAGCGCGCTCCTCGGTGGATTTGTTTTCCATCTCCCAGTGTATGGGGTCTATGCAATGGTACTGCTGGAGGAAGCGGTGAAAGCGATTATCGTCACTAGACGTTTCCTCTCTCGCAAATGGATTCACGACCTCGTCAACATGACTGAGGATCAAGCCAATGCTCCTCTTTCCACCGCTGAACCTGCTTCCTAACGCTCGCTAGTGAGTAGATTTCTCTAAAATAATTATTTCAACTTTTTTGTCAGATACAAAGCCAGGTTGTCATCAACCGTAATTTGCTCACCAAACTTCACATGATGATCTCTATAATGCAGCCCACGCCCATCCGGAACATAACCTCTTAAAACATACAGTCGTTGTGCCGCGCCATAATCAGGGTCCATGCCTACGCCGATACCTGCAATGGGATTCACTTTGACAATTGCATGTTCCGCCGTGTCCATCAGTTGTGTGCCGATTCTCTGGCAGCGAAATTTTGGCAGCACATTGAAATCAACGATTTCAGGGATATTTGCACTTCGAAACGGTTCATAAAGCGACTGCCAACAGATGGTGATGTAACCTGCAAATTGTCCCTCAACAAAAGCAACATACACATGGCGAAGCCCAAGTGATTGTTCCATGAGAAAACGTTCGTATTGCGAAGCAGGTTTGTTCCAGCCGAGTTGTTGAAAGGCTGTTGAAATTTCTGGAATATCTTCGTTTTCCATCAAGCGGATGAAAAGTTTCGCTTTTAGCATATATGTTTGCTCCAATTATAATTTGCGATAATTTCAATGTGTAAACTTTATAAGACCAGGCTTCTCAAAATCGGATTTTTCTTCAATCCATTTATCCTGCTTAGAGCAGTACAAACGAACAGCCGATGCAACTCCTTATGCTCCGTATGAGTTTTCTTTACTTCCCCTGATTGCGAAATACACATAAACATAAGCTCACATTCAGAACATAATCTAAATTGCGACCCTCTTTTTACAAACTTATTAGGGGGAATGGCTTTTCAAGGTAGGGTTAACCATACTTTAGTCTCAAAATCAATCCACTCTATATTCGTTTGCGTATCTTCTATTAGGCGTATTGGCTATCTAGAATGACCAACGCTAATAAATAAGCATTCGAAAGGAGTTCGAAAATGTTCAAACTTAATAAGCGCATGACAAAGGCGGCCATCGCGTTACTTCTGGTGGCTTTGATGATATTCATCCCTCTGAGTGTTGCATTTGCAGGTCAACCTGGTGTGGAGTGCGATGAATTCTCTTCAGTCCCCGGTCATTCTGACACTGCCCCTGGCTCTGCTTTCAATGAAGATGGTCACGCTGGGACAGTCTATGCAGGCGAGCAGCCACAGAATTCCAACAATGTCCATTCAGTCTCACAATACGATGTAGCTTGCGAAAAAGTATCCCAGCATTAACAATCTAAAACTTAATATTTGATTTGGGGGATCTCTTTATAACCAGTCACAAGTCTAGACTTGTGATTGGTTTTTATGTCTTAATAAAAATTTCGAATAGCATGGTATCTATGGCAATCTGCGAACTGAACAGAGTAAAATGGATGAGCTTATCGCTCTTACTTAATGTGAAATATACCTTATTGTTTTGCTTTGTTGTGCTTGTTAGCTGCGCACCAAACGAACCATTATCTGAACCTGTTTTAGGAGAAACTGATTTGCCTGCTTACCGTTATCTTGCTTTGGGAGATTCCTACACGATTGGTGAAAGTGTTTCTGTGGAAGAGCGCTGGCCGAATCAACTGTCTGAACTCCTGAAAGCCGATGGTATTCAGGCTGAAGTTACGATCATTGCTCGCACAGGCTGGACCACTGCCGAGCTTTGGCAAGGCATTCAAGCCAGCGAAATCCAGCTGCCCTATGATTTGGTCTCGTTACTGATTGGGGTGAACAATCAATATCGTGGGTATGATATCAATGAGTATCGCGATCAATTTGATTTTCTCTTAAAAAAGTCAATTGAGTATGCGGATGGAAATGCAAACCGAGTGGTTGTTTTATCCATTCCTGATTGGGGCGTGACTCCCTTCGCTTCCAGCCGTGACCGTGAACAGATTGCGAAGAAAATCGATGAGTTCAATTTGGCGAATCGTGAACTGTCAGAAAGCGCAGGCGTTCATTATGTGGATGTGACTCCCATCTCGCGCGACGCTGTCAGCGATACAGCACTGATCGCGCCTGATGGATTGCATCCCTCAGGAAAAATGTATGCCATGTGGGCAGAAAAAGTTTTGCCAGCGGTGAGAGAGATTCTTAAATAAAGTACGTCATTCTGAGCCAAGAGCGCTCCCTTACACCGTCCCGGTGTCCTTTCGGGAGAGTAACATAAATTGGCTAATTCTATCGGTAGAAAAGGAGAAACCATGAGCGAAATCAATTACCAGTCTGTGCAGGATTATCTTGCGACCCTTGTCCCACCGCGCGAACCTGAATTGCAAAAAATGGAAGAAATCGCGGAGAAAAACGATTTTCCCATTATCGGTCCTGTGTGCGGATATTATTGTTATCAACTTGCGCGTATGATCAACGCCAAATCCGTTTTTGAGCTTGGCTCTGGATATGGATATTCCACGGCGTGGTTCGCAAAAGCGGTGAAAGAAAATGGGGGAGGCGTGGTGCATCACACCGTCTGGGATGACGACCTTTCGAAACGCGCCCAAAAACATTTGTCCGCGTTGGGAAGCGCGGATGTGGTCCAGTTCCACATCGCGGAAGCGGTGGAAACCCTTCGCCAGACCCAGGGTCCGTTCGATATCATCTTCAATGATATTGATAAAGATGGTTATCCTGATTCACTGCCGGTGATCAAAGAAAAACTGCGCCACGGCGGAGTTTTGATCATCGATAATATGCTTTGGAGCGGACGCAGCTTCGATGCTGACAACCACGAGAAAAGCACTGAGGCTATCCGCCGTTTCACACGGGATATTACCTCTGACCTGGATTGGATCGTTTCCCTTTTCCCTGCCCGGGATGGTATGATCGTTGGTTACAAAAAATAGAGGAGCGAATCGTGGCGTACAACTTTGACAACGTTCCAAATCGTCGCATTCCAGGTGTAGTGAATAAATGGACTTATTACCCGCAAGCTAGGCTTCCCCTATGGGTGGCGGATATGGATTTCCCAGCCCCAAAACCCATCCTGGACGAGCTTCGCAAAACTGTCAATCAGGGTGTGCTAGGGTACGAATTGGCATCGCCAACATTGTTGGAAACGGTTGCTGCGCGCATGGATCATTTATACGGCTGGAAGGTCAAACCTGATTCAGTCGTCCCGGTGACCGGTATTGTCAGCGGCTTCAACGTGGCCGCGCGTGCGCTCGGTTCGCAGAAGAAAGGTTATCTTGTCCAGCCGCCTGTATACAACGAATTTCATGAAGTCAAAAACAATGTAAGCATCCCACAAATCAACGCGCCGTTGGTCAAACGTGTACGGGGCAATATCTTAAATTATGAAATTGACTGGGATCTTTTCAAAAAGCAGGTGAAGAAAGTCAGCATATTCCTGTTATGTAGCCCACACAACCCGCTGGGGATTGTCTTTTCGCGTAGGGATTTGTCACAGATGGCCGAAATCTGTATTGAGAATCATGTTTTGATCGTTGCGGATGAGATTCATTCCGAGTTATTGCTTGATGGAAAAAATTTCACCCCTATGGCAAAGCTATCCAGGGAAGTTGCGAATAACACGATTACCTTGATCGCGCCCTCAAAAACGTTCAATGTGCCGGGTCTGTTTTGTGGTTTTGCGATCATTCCCAATCAAGAACTTCGTGATGAGTATGTAAAGGTTGTGCAGCAACTCAGACTGCATGTAGCCAGCTTGGGACTTCATGCTGCACAAGTAGCGTTTTCCGGTCAATGTGATGAATGGTTAAGAGAACTACGTTCTTATCTCACGAGCAACCGCGATTTTTTAGTAGACTATGTGACGAAAAATATGCCAGGTGTGCGTATAACGATCCCGGATGCTACGTACCTTGCCTGGCTTGATTTCACGCAATTAAATCTGGACAAATCTCCCTTTGATTTCTTTTTTGAAAAGGCTAAAGTGGCTTTGAGCGATGGGGCGATCTTTGGGGAAAAAGGACATGTGCGGCTCAATTTTGGTACCTCGCGTCGTATTCTCAAACAAGCTTTAGATCGAATGCAAAAAGCACTTCGCTCCAATTAAAAGAGGACGGATGGGTGTTTCCCATCCGTCAATAATTTTCTACTGTCTCGGTAAGGAGTGGGGTTGCCGCCTTCCTTTCGTTAGGGGAACGTCTGGTATTCTAAAGAATTACTTAGATTAAACCAGCTCAGGGCGTCCCAGTCCTTCCTTCTGTTTGAATTTCAGGTGGTGTCTCTATTGGTACCTCCTTTCTATTCTTGAAACTATCATACAACGAACAGAAGACCTTTACATTAAAATTACTTTACAACTTTGTTACAAAAAGTTTATTTATAAAAGCACATCAAACAAAATAGATATAGTTTATCCCTATATAAAATGAGGAGCAGGAGCGGTGATCAAATGAAGCTGATCATTTTTTCTGGTCTGCCCGGCACAGGAAAGAGTACTCTGGCAGAAGCTGTGGGAAGAGTTCTTGGAATCCCAGTGTTTGCAAAAGATTGGCTGGAAGCAATCTTGATAAAAAGCGAATGGATTGCATCCAATCAGAATAAGCCACTTGGCTCTGCTGGCTATCAGTTATTGACCACATTGGCAGAACGTCAGTTTATGTTAGGTCAATCCGCAATTCTCGATAGTGTTGCCAGTACGCAGTCGATTCGAGATACATGGCAACAACTTACTGAGCAATATGGCGCAGAATGTCGTGTAATCGAGTGCATCTGTTCGGATGAAATGCTTCATCGTTCGCGGTTGAAGGAACGCCAGCGTAATATTCCGGGCTGGCATGAGCTGGAATGGTCCGAAGTGGAGCGAGTGAAGCAATATTATTCTGCATGGGAAGGGGAGCACTTGGTTCTGGATATGACACATTCTTTTAATGAAAACTTTTTGAAAGCCAAAACCTATTGTGAGTGAATGGATTGTGAGATATAATACAAGTTGTCTGACAACTTTGCTTAGGAGAACACAATGACAACGATCGACCTCACTATCGAAAAGTCTCGCCGGGCAAATGCCATCAAGCGAGCCAAAGAACGCAGCATCGTCATCCCCACGTATGCTCAAATGAAGGATCCTTCAAAGATCCCAGCCAAAGTAAAGGAGGAATTGAAGAATATCGGGCTTTGGGATATTCATCCACGTAACCTCTTCCGGATCAACTGGCATAACGAACCAGGCGCTTCAGGCGGGACCTTTGGTGGAGTCAACTACCTTGAGCTTCCATCTTCGCTGACGGGCGTTCCAGCGCGCATCGTCGTGTTGATTGGCAAGTGGTTCCCCACCGGCGCGCATAAAGTGGGTGCCGCGTTCAGTTGTTTGGTGCCGCGGCTGGTCACAGGTCAGTTTGACCCGACGACTCAAAAAGCAGTCTGGCCCTCCACCGGGAATTATTGTCGTGGCGGCGCATACGACTCCGCATTGCTGGCGTGTGATTCGATCGCGATCCTGCCCGAAGGCATGTCGAAGGAACGGTTCGAATGGCTCTCGAAGGTCGCTGGCGAAACGATCAAGACGCCTGGCTCTGAATCGAACGTCAAGGAAATCTTCGA
>DASWEH010000088.1:0-10862 GCA_036394895.1 Anaerolineales bacterium | reverse complement strand
AAAGCTCTATGCTCAGCGAGAGGGCATTGAAAGCACGATCTCGCAAGGTGTCCGACGCACCGGACTGCGGTCTGCCAGATACATCGGCTTGGCGCGCATCCATTTGCAGCACACCGCTTCCGCTGCAGCCATTAATCTTGCCAGGTTGTTTGAGTGGTTACGGGGTGAGCGTCCAAAAGATCCTTGGGTATCCCCTTTCCTGACGTTGGCTCTCCAAACATGACTTCGCCAACAAACTCGGATTGTTTCTGTAAATTTAAAAAGAGTAGGTCACCTGTTATCCTTGCGTTTGCGAGACCAAAAAGGAGAAGCACATGACCTACCGCGAAGATTTTACCTTATCTGCCGAGCTCATAGAGCAAGTGCAAGAACAAGGACTAGAAGTTTTGCCGGAGTTGATCCGGATCGTGATCAATGCTGCGATGCAAGCGGAACGCAGCGAGCATTTGAACGCAGAACCTTACCAACGTAGCGAAGAGCGTCGAGGCTATGCCAATGGCTTCAAGCCCAAGACGATGCGAACGCGGGTGGGCGAGATCACCTTTGCAGTGCCCCAGGTCCGAGAAGGCGAGTTCTATCCGCAAGCCTTGGAGAAAGGATTGCGTAGCGAACGAGCCCTGACATTGGCGTTGGCAGAAATGTATGTCCAAGGTGTATCCACTCGTAAGGTGAAGGCTATCACGGAACAGTTATGTGGCGTGAACATCACCTCGTCGGCCGTGAGCCAGGCTGCCATGCAGTTGGATGTGGAACTGAAGAAATGGCGTGAGCGGTCACTGGACGAATATCCGTTTCTCTTCCTGGATGCCTATTACGAACAGGTTCGGGAAGACGGGCAGGTACGTCATCTGGCAGTCCTTGTGGCGGTGGGCGTCACGCCGGCAGGCAAACGCGAAATTCTTGGCGTTTCGGTGTCCTTGAGCGAGCATGAAGTCCACTGGCGAGCTTTTCTCGAGAGCCTGAAGCAGCGCGGTTTGGGAGGCGTGCAACTCATCACCAGCGACGACCATGCCGGACTGCGTACAGCTCGAGTGGCTGCCTTTGGTGGCATCCCTTGGCAGAGGTGCCAGTTCCATCTCCAACAAAATGCACAGGCCTACGTGCCACGCAAGGAGATGCAAAGCGACGTTGTAGCAGACATTCGTATGATCTTCGATGCTCCCGACCGAGCCACCGCAGAGGCTTATCTTGCCAAAACCGTGACAAAATACAAGCCGACCGCTTCCCGTTTGTCCGAATGGCTGGATGCCAATCTCCCAGAAGGTCTCACCGTCTTTGCCTTTCCGGCAGTGTTTCGCAAACTGCTGCGCACCACCAACGGCGTGGAACGATTGCATCGTGAAGTCCGACGCAGAGCGCGTGTGGTTTCGATCTTTCCGAATTCCGCTTCCTGCCTGCGCCTCGTCTCCGCGGTGCTTGCAGAGATTAGCGAAGAATGGTTGACTGGCAGAACCTATATGATTTTTGAAGGTACGATTTAACTTACTTTGCAAGGAAACATGTGACTCAATTTACAGAATTACCCTTGCACTATCCATGCAGAAACATTCTCACACCAACAAGGATGCATCTATAGTTAAATGTGACTATAGCTTGTTGGGGAATATTCTGGTCTGAACGCTATTGGCAGCCTTATGTCCTATAGAAACACGCCACTATTCCTATACAGTGAACTCTGCATTCTGCATGATATGGCGCCCATGGAACAGGGAGTACACCATCGAATATAATTTTCATGCTCAATAAAAGGAAGAAAGGTTATCTGTTTGGTCTTACCCGCTGCAAAGGCTTATTTATAACATTCACCCACGTTTGAACTACAAGACATCTTTCAGATCGCGGGTTCAAATCCCGTCCGGACCACCAAAGTAGACAATTTGATGAATTAGCATCAAGTTGTCTTTTTATTTTCAAATTTTTTGCAGCAACCCTATCCACGCTTTTGGACCCATATGCGCTATCGTATTGAAACCATCTTTGGCCAACTCGTTCAACGCTTTCATACCAAACGAGTTTGGGCGCGAGATCTTTGGCATCTGACTTCTCGTTGGATAAGAAAATTCTTGAGCCCTACCTTGGCGGTCTACTTTTGTTCTCTTGAAATATCTTTCATTTAAGCTTTGCCTAGCTCGTGACTGCCTAAACTTGCACATTCGGTTAGCTAATGGAAGGTGAGATTTGTATGGTTGGAGACTCGGCGAGTTAATTTTTCCGCTTTGCTGTATGGGCTGGGGGACTGTGCAAGTAATGATCTATGCTTCGGATCTCCACCCCAGATACAACCATCAAATTTAGAATACAATTTCAGTAGTTGGCCTGCAGGGTTCGGAGGAGACTTGGGCTGATTTTGCTGGACTTGCAACCATATATCTCCGTGTGCGGGAGAGCCCAAAACCTTGTATAATGATTTAATCGGTTTTCCTACAATTTGTGCAGAGCAACAGGGGAGCATTCTACTATATAACGCCAACATCACTGAACTCATAACCACAAGCAATCATCGTTGGTCTTGTCCTGAATGTCCACATATTTCGGGTTTATCGGTGCAAAACAAAGTTGAGGCGTTATGCAACAAGGCAGCCTGAATTCAAATCCGTTACGATCTAAAAGGCTCGTATACGGAATATTTGGATTGGTACTTTCAGGTGGGATCGCATTCGGGGGCCTGTATCTTCAAAACACAGCCGGCGTCACAACGACCGGCCCGTCCCATCTGCCCCAAGCAATTCTGGAACAAGCAGACGTGGAAAAGATCCACACTTTGCAGAATACGGGGCGCTCCCGATGTCCACAGAGCTACTAACCTCCAAATTATTCATCCCTCCTCTCCGCCCCAGCCTAGTGCCGCGCCCGCGTCTGGTCCAATTATTGAATCTGCGGCCGGGCAAGTTTTGTCGAGGCGGGCCCTGAACGAGATATCGGTATAAAACTGCTGGCAGAGAAGTACCCTCAGTACAAGAATCAATCGCTTGCCGACCGACCTGTGATTGTGATCACTATGGAGAGCATGATTAGTTGGCGAGCCGATGCACTATTCTAAGTTCTGCCTATACTTTTGAAGGAGGTGCATCTCTCGTCGGCTCGCGCGCTTGGAAGTGCTTACCCAAATTTCATCTTGAAACCTGATCGGATTTACTGTAAAGCTATCTGGAGTTGTTGAATGCATGTGCCGATCAGATCCTGACGTGCATGGCCAAAGACGTTCTCCAATTGCTTATTTACCAGGATGATATTTCCATCTTCATTGACCACAACGGTGGCATCTGGAGCGGCGTTCGCCGTGTGGCGAAGCATCTCCTCCGCCTGTTTTCGTTCAATGAATTGCTTCTGAAAATGTGACAAGATGTGCTTAATACGGAGTATGCTATAATTTGGACAACAGTTATCGTGTTTAGAGTGGGGCGTCAAGAAGGGATAGGCGAAGAGCAAACATCGGGCTCTATCAACATCTCAATCAATGAAGCAAAGCAGCGTTATGAACAGGGCAATATCACCATGTTGAATGTGGTTGATTCGGATTCTTACAATGAACTCTTCTATAAGATCAAAGAGCCCTGCGAATTAAACCAGAAGACACATGTGAAGAATATTCATGCCTGCCAAACTTATTATGACACTGCGATTCAGAGATAACAAAATAGCCGACAAACATTACAGTAGAAGTGTGGGAAAAGAGGTAGTTGGTAGCTAGCGTGTGCAGCATCCGGCGGTTCACCGGATATGGAGACCTCAATAGCTAATTGAATAGGGAGTGCAATGTTGCAAGCATAGAAGACACCCTTATGGATCAAGGAGTCTAAATATGCATTTCACCAATCTTGCAAACGATCTTTGGCCCCTGGCTGTTTATTTCATCGCAGTGATTTTTTTGATTATTGCCATGCTATCACTGTCTTATGTTTTAGGGGAACATCACAGAGGGCGCGCGACGGATGAACCATTTGAAGCGGGCGTGCCCGTCACAGGGACAGCGCGCCAGAGGCTTACCGCAAAGTTTTATCTGGTCGCGATGTTTTTTGTGATCTTCGATCTCGAAGCAGTTTTTATTATTGCTTGGGCACTGGCCGCGCGTTCATTAGGCTGGGCAGGTTACATTGAAGTTGTTGTATTCATTGGAATATTGTTGGCAGCACTGGTTTATTTATGGCGCTTGGGGGCATTGGATTGGGGACCAAAGGAATGAATGAATATTTCAAGATAACTATACCGTTGAACTGCGGGAGGCTTGACTCATGCGCTGGTGGTTGAGCAAGCCGGAGGATGAGATTCCTTCAGAAGACAGCAAGCAGACTTTTGGTCAAGCCATGAGCCGGATTTTGGTGTTGTCGCGTCTGCAAGACCTGTTGGCTTGGGGACGCAAAAATTCACTCTGGCCCTTCAACTTCGGCCTATCCTGCTGCTATGTTGAGATGGCGACCAGTATTACAAGTCGCTATGATATTGCTCGTTTTGGTGCGGAAGTGATCCGTGGGACACCGCGCGAAGCTGATGTAATGATTATCGCGGGCACAGTTTTTATTAAGATGGCGCCAATTATCAGACGCCTTTACGACCAGATGATGGAACCGCGCTGGGTGATCTCGATGGGCTCGTGTGCGAACTCAGGAGGTATGTACGATATTTATAGCGTGGTGCAGGGGGTGGACAAGTTCATGCCAGTGGATGTGTACGTACCAGGCTGCCCGCCGAGCCCAGGTGCATTTATGGAAGGGCTGGTCTTGCTTGCGGATGCAGTCGGCAAAGAAGATCGACCGTTGAGTTGGACGATTGGTCCCAAGGGTGTGATCAGGCCGGAGGATAGATCGCTGCGGGATAGCAAACGTGCCGAGCGCAAGCAGGTAACTACATTACGTCCACCGGATCAGGTATGAACATGTCGAATATTTATCAGGAATTGAAAGAGAAATTTGGTGAGGGCATTTTGGCCTCTCAACCGACCAAAGACGAAATCCCAACGATTTGGATCTCACCTGCTCAAGTCGTTGATGTGCTGGGGTTTCTGAAAACCGGGATTTCGCAGCCTTATGCGATGCTCTATGATTTGACTGCCATTGATGAGCGCACGCGTACTCACCACGACGGTCAGCCGGATTCTGATTTCACGGTGGTCTATCATTTATTGTCTTTTGACAGAAACGAGGATGTCAGAATTAAGGTCCCGCTGAAAGGTGAGTACCCGTCTTTGCATTCGATCGCGGGGATTTATTCCAATGCGAACTGGTACGAGCGCGAAGTCTGGGATTTGTTCGGAGTCAAATTCGAGGGGCATCCCCATCTGGAGCGTATTCTAATGCCGCGTACCTGGCAGGGTTATCCTTTGCGCAAGGAGCATCCCGCGCGCGCGACCGAGATGGAACCTTTCCAATTGCCTGACGAAAAACAGGAACGTGAAGAAGAAGCGCTGCAATTCCACCCTGAGAGATGGGGGCTTAAGCGTCATAACGAGGATTCAGATTTCATGTTCCTCAATCTGGGACCCCAACATCCAGGAGTGCACGGTGTGTTACGTCTCGTTCTGCAATTGGATGGCGAGATCATTTTGGATGCCGTCCCAGAGATTGGATTCCATCACCGCGCTGCAGAGAAGATGGGGGAAAGACAGAGCTGGCATACCTACATCCCATATACCGATCGGGTGGATTATCTCGGTGGCGTAATGAATAATCTGCCTTATGTACTGGCAGTGGAAAAACTAGCAGCGATTGAGGTTCCAGAACGCGCGAAGGTAATCCGTGTGATGATGGTGGAGTTCTTCAGGCTCGCCAGTCATTTGGTCTGGTATGGAACCTTTGCACAGGATGTTGGTCAGTTATCACCGGTCTTCTTCATGTTCACAGATCGTGAACGAGTGTTTGATGTTGTGGCTGCAATCACCGGTGGACGGATGCACCCTAGCTGGTTTCGAATTGGCGGCGTGACTCAGGATTTACCCAACGGGTGGGACAAGATGGTGAGGGAATTTCTTGACTATCTTCCTCCACGCCTTGACGATTACGAAAAGATGGTGATGCAGAACGGCATCTTCAAAGCGCGCACGAAAGGTGTTGGCAGTTATACGTTAGAGCAAGCCATTGAATGGGGGGTAACTGGGCCAAATTTGCGCGCTTGTGGCCTTGAGTGGGACTTCCGCAAGAAGCGACCTTATTCGGGTTACGAAAATTTTGAATTCGATATCCCCACTGCCACGCACGGCGATTCCTACGACCGCGGTGTGGTGCGAGTCGCAGAGATGCGTCAAAGCCTGCGCATCATCAAACAATGTCTGGAGAACATGCCAGCCGGACCTTATAAAGCCGACCACCCATTGACCACACCACCACTCAAGGAACGGACGATGTATGACATTGAAACCTTGATCGATCATTTCCTGAACGTGAGTTGGGGGCCCGTCATCCCGCCCGGTGAGGCATGTGTCAGCATCGAAGCGACCAAGGGCGTTAACGGCTATTACTTGATCAGTGATGGAAATACTGAGTCTTATCGCACCCGCATCCGCACACCGTCCTTTGCCCACATGCAATCGGTCCCTGAGATCAGCCGCGGGCTGTTGATCCCAGATCTGATCGCGATCTTGGGCAGCATTGATTTTGTGATGGCAGATGTGGATCGGTGAATTAATCTCATAGTCTTGTAGTTTCATAGTTCGATAGTTGGAGCACAATTTATGTTGACAGACATAGAACGACAAGAAATCGAAAGCCATCTCGCGGAGTATCCTTACAAGCGTGCCGCGTGCATCGAGGCGTTGAAGATTGTTCAGCATCATCGCGGCTGGGTTTCCGATGAAAACATAAAAGATATCGCTCCCCTACTCGAAATGACCCCCGACGAGTTGGACAACGTTGCCACCTTTTACAGCCTGATCTTCCGTCAGCCAGTTGGGAAGCATGTCATCCTGTTATGTGACAGTGTCTCATGCTGGATCATGGGCTACCCAAAAATCCGCCAGCACATCAAGGAGCGCCTGGGCATTGACTTTGGTCAGATGACTGCTGATGGAAATTACACGCTCCTGCCAGTTGTCTGTTTAGGAGATTGCGATCATGCACCGGTCATGATGATTGACAACGATCATCATAATAATCTGGATGAAGAAAAAGTTGACCGGATTCTCGAATCCTATCGGAAAGAGGTTTGATGGAAGCTCCCCTCACACGGAACATCCAACCTGACCGTATAGCGCTCGATATCAAAGCCGTAGAACGCGCTGATGGGTATCAGGCTTTGCGAAAAGCGCTAAAGGATATGACTCCGGCTGAGGTAACGGAAACAGTCAAAAGGTCCGATTTGAAAGGGCGGGGCGGGGCCGGTTTCCCAACAGGTCCGAAGTGGAGTTTTGTCCCCATGGGATCCGACGCGCCGCGTCCCAAGTATTTGGTGGTCAATGCCGATGAGATGGAGCCAGGCACGTTCAAGGATCGCCTACTGTTGGAGGGCGATCCGCATCAATTGATCGAAGGGACGATTCTCGCCGCCTATGCTATCCAAGCAGAGGTTGGATATATCTTTTTGCGTTTGGAATACAAGGAAGCTGAGCGACGTTTACAGAAGGCAATTGCTGAGGCGTATCAGGCGGGCTATCTGGGTAAAAATATTCTCGGTTCGGGTTTCAACTTCGAATTGCATCTGCACGTCAGCGCGGGGCGGTATATGTGCGGTGAAGAGACTGGCTTGCTCAATAGCCTCGAGGGCCGCCGTGCCATCCCGCGCGCCAAGCCACCCTTTCCGCAAGTCAGTGGTTTGTGGGGCAAGCCAACCATCGTCAATAATGTGGAAACGCTGAGTTGCGTGCCGCACATCATCCGCAACGGACCGGACTGGTTCAAACGGTTGAGTCATACTGAAGATGGCGGCACGAAAATTTATGGAGCCAGCGGGCGCGTCAATCGCCCGGGTTTGTGGGAACTGCCGATGGGAACCCGGTTGCGTGAATTACTTTTCGAGCATGCGGGCGGCATGCAGGCTGGCTATCAATTCCGTGGCGTCCTGCCAGGCGGTGCATCCACCGATTTTTTGACGGAAGAGCATTTGGATGTAAAGATGGATTTCCTCAGTATTCCGAAAGCCGGCAGTCGCCTGGGGACGGGAACGCTGATCGTGCTCGATGACAAGACTTGCCCGGTGGGAATGGTACTGAACCTGGAACGTTTCTTTGCACAGGAATCGTGCGGATGGTGTACACCGTGCCGCGAAGGCTTGCCCTGGGCAGCGCGCACTTTGCAGTCTCTGGAAGACGGAAATGGACTGCCCAGCGATCTGGATTTGCTTAGCTCACTCACCCGGCAGCTCGGTCCTGGCAATACGTTCTGTGCGCTGGCGCCCGGCGCGATGGAGCCTTTGCAAAGTGCCCTGAAATATTTCCGCGCGGATTTTGAACGGCACATTGAGGAGAAGCGTTGTCCATGGAAGTAATTCTATGATGGAGTCCAGTGACTCCTATCGTTGGGATTCCAAAGTCAGGAGACTTCGGAATTCACTTGTAACTTGGTGGCTTCATGCTGAAACTGTATGGTGAGTAATTATGACAAAAATTTTTATTGACGGAAAAACCTATGAGGCAGATTCCACTGATAACCTTCTGCAAGTTGCTTTATCGCTCGGGCTTGACTTGCCATATTTTTGCTGGCATCCCGCTCTAGGATCAGTTGGCGCGTGTCGTCAGTGTGCTGTCAAACAGTTCAAGGATGAGAAAGATACCAGAGGCAGAATCGTTATGGCTTGCATGACTCCCGCGGCAGAAGGCACGCGCATCTCGATCAGTGATCCCGAAGCGGTCGAGTTCCGCGCATCCGTCATCGAATGGCTGATGCTCAACCATCCCCATGATTGTCCGATCTGTGATGAAGGCGGTGAATGTCATCTTCAAGACATGACCGTGATGACAGGGCATGTTTATCGTCGCAACCGTTTCAACAAACGCACCTATCGTAATCAATATCTTGGTCCATTCATCAACCACGAGATGAACCGCTGTATCCAGTGCTATCGCTGTGTGCGCTTCTATCGCGATTATGCGGGCGGACGCGACTTCGATGTCTTCGCCGCGCACGATCATGTCTACTTTGGACGCCACGAAGATGGAGTATTGGAAAACGAGTTCAGCGGCAATCTGGTGGAAGTCTGCCCGACAGGTGTGTTCACTGATAAGACATCGAAACAGCATTACACGCGCAAGTGGGATTTGCAGACTGCTCCTTCCATTTGTGTGCATTGTGGTTTGGGCTGCAATACGATCCCTGGTGAACGATATGGAAGTCTTCGTCGTATCGTCAATCGTTATAACCAAGAGGTCAATGGATATTTTCTATGTGACCGTGGCCGCTACGGATATGATTTTGTCAACAGCGGACAGCGTATTCGCCAGACCCGAATCAAATCGGACCCGAAACCTGTTCCCGTTGAAGAAGCCTTATCTCATCTGACTGAGATCTTGCAACCTAGAGCTCCGTTGATCGGAATCGGCTCACCGCGCGCTTCATTAGAAGCGAATTTTGCCCTGCGTTCTCTCGTCGGCGCGGACAACTTTTTTGCTGGAATATCTGCGAACGAAGCACGCTTATTTCAGCGCATCTTGAACATTTTGCAAAATGGTTCTGTGCCCACCGCGAGTATGCATGAGGTCGAATTGTCTGATGCCGTTTTGGTGTTAGGCGAAGACCTGACTAACACTGCGCCCCGGCTTGCGCTGGCTTTACGACAGGCTGTGCGCAACCAACCGCTAGAACGCGCTAGAGAGAAAAAATTTGATTCATGGAATGATGCGGCTCTGAGAGAAATCATCCAGGATGAGAAGGGACCACTTTACATCGTCACTCCCGCAGCGACGCGACTTGACGATGTCGCCACTTCCACGATTCATCTCGCCCCAGATGATATTGCCCGACTGGGTTTTACTGTGGCTCATATCGTTGACTCCGCTGCGCCGGAAGTCCCTAACCTGTCGGCTGACCTTTTATCACTAGCTGAAGAAATCGCAGGAAAACTTAAGGATGCGAAAAATCCTTTGATTATCTCTGGGACCAGCCTGGGCAGTGAAACCCTGATTCAAGCGGCGGCGAATGTGGCTTGGGCATTGAAGACTGTAAACGAAAATACTCACATCGCGTTCACCGTCCCTGAGTGCAACAGCCTGGGATTAGCTTTGCTGGATAACAAGGATTTGGAAGGAGCGCGACAAGCTCTTAAGAAAAGTGAGAATGCCACACTCGTGATCTTGGAAAATGACCTTTACCGGCGAGCTGATACGCAATTTGTAGACAGTTTATTGCATACGGCTAATCATGTAATAGTGCTCGATTCTCTGGAAAACGCAACGACTGCACAGGCCGGCGTGATGCTACCCGTTGCCACCTTCGCTGAGGGTGATGGGACACTGGTCAATAATGAAGGACGGGCACAACGTTATTTCCAGGTGCTCGGGCCGCGTGATGAGATACGGGAAAGCTGGCGCTGGATCAGTGAATTGATGAAACTGCGCGATCATGAACTCTCCGGCAAATGGCATAACCTGGATGACCTATTGCATGCGCTATCCGAACAAGATTCTCTGTTTGCTCCAATCCTGGAGATCGCTCCGCCGGAAGGTTTCCGCATCGTTAACCAGAAGATTCCGCGCCAGCCGCATCGTTACAGTGGTCGCACTGCTATGCAAGCTAATGTGAGCGTACATGAGCCAAAACCGCCCGATGACCCGGATGCTCCACTCGCCTTCTCGATGGAGGGTTACAAAGGGCAGCCTCCCCCAAGTTTGACCCCGCGCTATTGGTCGCCGGGCTGGAACTCGGAGCAAGCCTTGAATAAATTTCAAGCTGAGGTTGGCGGCCCATTAATCGGTGGCAGCCCCGGGCGGCGTCTGATCGAGG
>DASWEH010000087.1:0-6850 GCA_036394895.1 Anaerolineales bacterium | reverse complement strand
CATCAAATCCCGTTCCCGCAACATGCGGCGCTTCCAATTGTTAATGAGTGGAACGACGAAAGGCAACAGGCGCAAGCTGTAATACGGTGGCAGGACCGGCACGCCGAGCAAATCTCCAAAGCTGATCAGCACGAAGAGATGCTCCAGGGAGCCACGCTGTTTTGCCAGCGTACGGACCTGATCGTGGATTGCCATGCCGTAGAGGATTTCGGCGAGTTTGCGGTTAATTCGCTTGGAAGTCATAAATAAAATAAAACTTGAGGCGTAAATTATATCTTGCGCCTCAAGTTTTGCATGTCATGCAAAAAGAGCATCCCCCATACGGGCCAGAGAGGTTGTCCCACGCACTTCTGTTTCATACAGCGGAAGAGTGGAGCGCACCATGCCATCAAATTTTTCCCAAATATCGTCCATATAGCGCGCCTGCATATCGACGCGGTTATGGACGAACTCCGGTGAGTCCGTGGTTACCTGGGAGCGATCGATCAGCATATTAACAATCACACCCCCCACGGGAATTCCAAAGTCATGGAACCAGCCGATAAAGCGTGTGATGACCGCAATGGGTAGTGCTTCAGGAAGGGTCACGAAAAAGAACGCTGTCAGGTCTGCATCCGTGAGCAGCTTTTGAGCTTTTCCCATCCGGTCACGGAAAGAGATGAGGTAGTCCATAAGAGGATCCGCCTCTTTCTTTTTTGTGAAGGAAAGTAGTTCACGTAATGAACGTGCCTCCTCGCGACTCTTCACCATCTTGTTGACCCACAGCGAATAGACCTTGGACATTCCCAGCAGGCGACGGGCATTGGCGGTCGGTGCGGTATCAAAGACATACACGTCATATTCATCGCGCAACATCAACTCGACCATATTCTCAAACATCGCCGATTCTTCAAAGGCAGGGTTCATCGTCGCGGATTCGACGAAGTCTTCTGCCTTGGTCGAGATATCTGCAAATTTCAGGAACCATTGGATCTTGTCCCGGATCTCCTGCTTGGACCGTTCGATCGTATCTTTCGTGTCAATCTCATACGCCCACAGATTCGGCACACCTTCCACCGCAGTCGGCTTGCCAAATACATTTTGGCTAAGCAACCCACTCAAACTGTGAACCGGATTCGTCGAAGCCAGCATGACGCGCTTTCCCTGTTTGGCGAGCCAGATTGCGGTCGCGCCCGCCATGACCGTTTTGCCCACGCCTCCTTTGCCACCGAAGAAGATGTAGCGCAGTGTGTCGTGTTGCTTTACATAATCCTTCATAGGAGTTTCAATGGCTTTGGTGCTCATAGCTTTTCTCCTACTTTCTCTCCATACATGATTTCAGACAGCTTCTTGATCATCTCAAGACCAGTCACATCCCGCTCCAACTCGGGAACACGTGAGGCGATCTGTTTGCCGAACGTTTCATCGATTTGCTTCAGATATTTATCTTGCATTTCTATGCGGTTTTTCAGGTAAGAGGGAATGTTCTGTCCAAGCAGTTCGCGGGGCACCACACGATTGACCACATATCCCATGATCGGCACATCGAACTTGGCGAACAGTTCAGCCGCCTTGGCTGTGTCAACGAGGATCATCTCCTCGGGGATGATAACAAAGAAGAAGCCAGTCTTCTCTTTATCGGTCAGGATTTGAGACGAGGCGTTGATACGGCCTCGGATGTATTGCAATTCCTTGAGGATCTGATCTTCTTCCGTTTCCTTCTGACGCTTCAAACGCGAGACCATTTCCTCGTATTCCCGCATCTCCTCACGCAGTTTCGTGATCTTGTTGATCCATTCATCATAGACCTTTGCCATGCTTAAGTAATACAACGCGTGACCAAGTGGAACAAGGTCATAAATGTAGTAGTCGTAGTCGCTCTGCACCACAATATCTACAACCGCGTCGAAGATAGCGCTTTCTTCCATGGCGGGTTCGGCAGAAGCTGCCTGGATATACTGCTCGATTTCTTCAGGTACCTCATCAAAGCCGTACATATCCAGAATCTTCTGTCGAATTTCGTTTTGATAGGCTTTGATGTGCTGGTCCGCATCGATCTCCTGCGCCCAGAGATTTTCCATAATTTGCACAGGACCCTTGCCGAAAATATCCTTCTGGAAAATATCGGAAAGGCTTGCTTGCGGATCAACAGAAAAGACAAGTACTTTTTTGCCTTGTTGAGCAAGCCAGTAAGCAGTCGCGGCAGAGAAGGTGGTTTTTCCCAAGCCACCCTTGCCGCCAAACATAATATAGCGTCGTTCAGGATGTTCTTCGAATATGTGTTTGAGGGACATGCTGTCTCCTTGTAGGAGGTAGATTAGTATACAAGTAGGTAAGTACACATTTAAGTTCCTGTGTACCTATTTCCCTGTCTACTGATCCTCTAGAACATTGCGTCAGAGACGTCTTTTTCGCGCAGCAGGCGTCGCTTCCAAGTGGAAATCTGGGGCACCACGTATGGCAATAGGCGCAGACTGTAATACGGCGGCAGAATGGGGACCCCGATCATATCGCCCATCGTAATCAGAATGAACAGGTGCTCCATGCTGGCGCGTGTCCGCACGGCATAGCGGCTCATATCATGCGAGGCCATGCCATAAAGCACTTCCTTCATGTTTTGCCAAAAACTTTTTTTCTCTTCTTCGCTCATATCCATGTTCCTTTCTTTGTCTGAGGACCAGCCTTGCGAAGGCCTGTCCTGAGGGCATAGCCCGAAGGATCTCCTTTGCAAGGTTTCCGGATCACAAGCCTTCCAAGTGATAATCATGCTCATCACTAAACTCGCGTTTACGTAGAACGCGGCGCTTCCAGGTTGCGATGTTGGGAACGATATAGGGCAACAACCGCAGGCTGTAATAGGGCGGCAGGATCGGTACGCCGATCATATCTCCCACCGTTCCCAACATAAAAAGACTCTCCAGACTGCCGCGCATTTCCATGGCATGGTCGGCGATCTCCATTCCAAACATGCCGTATAAAAATTCACGGATGGATTGCCAGCGACTCGGCCGTTGGCCTGATTGAACTTGATCCTTTTTCATATTATACTGAGTTCAGTAATCTCCAATCGTTGCAGAGGTACATGGTGAATCCACAATACATTCTGGTCGTTGCCGTGATCGTCCTGATGGGCTGGTTCGCGATGGGTGTCATCTACAACCTGCGCCGCGGCGATGCGCTCTTGAAATGGATGCAGAACGGACTTCCAGACATCGGTCAGAAGACCACGTTTCGCTGGCTCGGCACCTCGGTTGCGGAATTGGTGATTGCGCATGCCAAAAAACCCTTTCGGCGGCTGGAAACTTTACTTGTCTTTAAACCGCGCGACGTTTTTTGGATGACGATCCTGGCATATTTCCAGGGACGTGAGGATATCGTCATTTTTCGGGCTCAGCTTACGATGGCTCCTGTTACGGATCTCGAGCTTGTGGACCCGAAAACCTGGAGCGGCCGCGGCGTCCTAAAGCAATTCACTGACCGCAAATGGGACAGCCAAACATATCAGGGTTTGCAATTAATGGCGCCAGCAGGATTGCTTGAACTAGCAACCAAAACACTCGACAAGCTGACTATCCCAATGCAGAAATTATCTTCGCACTACGCACGCTTTAGCCTGCGTAGGGCTACGCCAAACCTTGAAGTACACGTGCCATTCCCTGCATTTCGTTCGATGGAGGCGAAACAATATTTTGAGGCGCTGCGCGAACTGGCACGTGCCATCAGCGAACGAGAATAACAAATTACACACTTGAGACAGGGAGACACGAACTTCGTGTCTCCCTTTTGTGACCTAGGTTAATCATCTGCTGCAGCGGGAACTTTCTTTGCTGCACCACCTCTGCCATAACGCTGGTAGGCTTGATAGCCATCCCAACCGATGATCAATGCCGCGACAAACAATAGGACCGCAATGATGATCATCGCCCACGCACCACCAGCGGCGATACCACCTTTCGGTACAATAGTCACAAATAGGTTGCGGGCTGTTACATAGGTGGCTGCCAATGTAGTGACGTACATGAACAGCATGGGCCACAGCACAAAGGATGGATTCTTCTTTTGCTCTCTTAACCACACGGTCACAATTAGCAGACTGAGAGCAGCCATCAGTTGATTTGCGGCGCCAAACATTTGCCACAGATAAACCCAGGTACCCGTCAGCACGAGCAAAATCGTCAGCACCATTGAAACAATGGTAGAGACATGCATGTTCTTTAGCACAGGCACAGACTCACCAACCCATTCCGAAAGCGTCACGCGCATGACACGGAAGATGAGCTGGGTAACCGTCAAAACGATCACCATGAACGCGCCAAAGCCTAAAGCTGTGCCGAGTAACTTGAAGCCATCGCCGAACAACACAGTCAACAGGCTGCCAACGCCTGCTGCGAAGCGACCTGCGCCACCACCTGTCCCTGCGATGGAAACGGCGACCAATGAAAGAAGGGCGAGGGTGTTCTCGGTGAACATTGCGCCGCCACCGACGGGAAGCGCGTCCGTCTCATACTCCAACTGCCGCGCTGTGCCGATGGAGCCGAACAGCGCATGCCAGCCAGAAATGGCTCCGCAGGCAATCGTCACAAACAACATTGGCCATAGCGGCTGCCAGGCTTTGCCTGCCTCAGGAGCCCAGGCGAGCGGTTTGATTGCTTCGAGAGCAAATGCGCCAATGGCTGGCTTGATGAACGGGGCCAGGATTGCGCCGATAGTGCTCAAACCAATCGTGAGCAGTGTGATCCAGAAACCAATGTAGTTGACCGGTTGGGCAAACCTCCAGATTGGCAGGGTTGCCGAAAGATAAGCGAATGCCAGCAGGAACAATGCCCAGAACAAGTAGGAGGGCAAAGTGCTGATCTCGCTCGTGTCCGCGTTGTATACGGCTGTACTTGCACGAACACCTTCCGCGTTAGGCGCAGGGATACGTGGGTCGGCATTGGTGGGATCGCTGACGGTCATGATCGCGTTGCCCCCCGTAATTTTATTGATCGCAGCGTTGAAGGCAACCGTCGCACTGTTAATGGGTCCTTTCCAGTCAATTCCACCCTTATCATTTGCGACAGCACCGACTGGTCCCAGGATCATGGCTCCCACGGTCACAACGACGACGATTGCCGTGACCACGATGAGATCCATTTTCCACTTGTACAGCATCTGCCCTGCCAGGAATCCCATCAGGGCAAGCATGATGATGCCCAACGGAACATCCGGACGAGCGGCCATCAACGCAGCCATAATGCCCATAAATGCACCGGCGATCAACAACAGGTAAAAGAAAATGAACGTAAAGAGAATGGTGCGTGTGCGCGGTGCAATCAACCTGTGGCTAATGGCGCTCAGGCTATTGCCATCATTGCGGACCGCCACTACAATCGCGCTGTAGTCGCTTGCCCAGCCGATGAACGAAACACCGATCATCAGCCATAACAAGGCAGGCAGCCAGCCCCATAGATTGGCGGCGGTAATCACGCCGACAATGGGTCCCGCCGCCGCAATGGATTTGAAGTGGTAGCCATACAGCACATTGCGGCTGGTAGGCATGAAGTCCACACCGTCCATATACATTTTTGCGGGTGTGGCTCTTTTTGCATCGGCCTTGATCACATTTTTATCAATCTGCTTGGCATAGAAGTTGTATGCCAGGTAGATGATGACCGCTGCAATGACAACGATCCAAAGGGTATTCATAACATAGACCTCCATTGGCATGTTGTGTAAAAGAAATTGACGACTTTACAGGCGTACACCTGCCCGGTGCCAGGGTGTGCCTTTGAGATGGTCTGGTAGTCCATCTCCGGCTTGTAAGGCGATGTCTTCTCTATTCATCTACCTCCTCTTCATGAGTTCTCGGCGGGCACTCAGGCGTCAAGTCAGGCTCCTGCCGGTTGACTCGCTAACTGGTGAGCAATCTCTTCGCTCGCGGCTGACAACATCTGGCTGCCGATAAAACGGGCTTTCTGATTCACAATCACTGCTGGATAACGACGAGCGTTATATTTCAGCGATTTATAAAATCCTTCCACCGAGGCGGCATCGATCACTTTCAAAACCACAGCATCACAGTGGACTCGAAACATTTCCTGCACCCAGTTCGAAATGGTTTGGTATTCTTCGATCAGATCCTCAGGCAGGCTGCTCTCCAACTGTTCTTCATGGATGCGATTGTTCGCACCCATCTCGCGCCAGGCAACTTCACAGTGCGTGCAGTGGTAGTAAGCAGTCGGCGCATAAGCGATGATCTCTACTAGTAAGGGCTTGCTCATGTTGTTCCTTATTATTAAATGACAACGCCATAGAGCCACCCTGTGCTCAATGGCGTATGTGCACTTTCGACCGGGCAATGATCAATTGTCGGGTCGAGGCGGAAAACCAATCTTTTGGTCGAACGGACGAGAGTGACATTTGGCTACCTCATTACAGAGGGAAAAACGCTCTTCGCGGCTTGTCAACAATTCGTCGATGATAAGTTATTAATTAATTTTACAAATCTATTTCGCGAAAGTCAAATGAATTTTGTAATATTCTTATATTCCATTAAGGGGGCGGCGCATACTCATTGCGTGCTTTCAGTTCAATCGGCAGTAAAGAGGCGTACACAAAATCTGCGACTGGCGTGGGAATGCCCGATTCACGTCCCTTTCGCCCGACCACGCCAATCATTGATTCGAGTTCAGTCCTGTGTCCAGCCTCGACATCCAGTTGCATAGAAGGCTTGATGTTCGGCGCAGAGTTATCTATGAACTCCAGCCATTTCTGGACGACGTCTCCATCGAGGTTCACTCCCTGTGCCCGTGCTAGGCTTTCCACCTCCTTCATGAGGCTGAAGAGTAAGGCGCGGGTCTCGGGGACAGGACGATAGTCACCCATCGGCAGC
>DASWEH010000086.1:0-3597 GCA_036394895.1 Anaerolineales bacterium | reverse complement strand
GAATTGAATGAGCATCCGCGCGTGGTGGGTCCGCGCAAATATCGCTATCACTCGCCATTGATCTCCGCAGAGTGGTGTACGTTCACCAATTATCCCTGGGGGCGCGGGCCGATCAACTTTGAGCCTCAGGAAGAATCGCTAGCCATGGAAACGTATGCCACCTGGGCGCGGATGTTCGAGCTGCAGAAATATTATTCGTGGATCGTCGACCGCTTTCATATTTCCACACAGGCTTACCAAAAACAGACTTATCACAAGGATTATGATTTTCGTTGGCTAGAAGAACGTTTACTACCCTTGAATTTCAGAATCGTCTTTTGCACGCGCTCGCCAGAAAGTTTCGAAGCGGCACGCGAGGAACGATTGAAAGTCTCAGGCAATCCATCCCAATACAATGACTTGAGTCCATTTATCCGCGAGCAGGAGCTGATGCGGGAGTTGATCTCAAAATCCATGCTGCCGAGTTTAATTTTGGATATTTCTGATAATAACATTCCCGCATCTGTCGAGCGAATTGCAGATTGGCTTGAACAATCCGGTGGATTGTATATGCCGGACTAAAATCGACGAGCCTTGCGAAGGTCGATGATATGATGCTTATCACCCTTTCAAACAACCTTGGGAGAGTGCCTAACACCGAAAACATTAGGTCATTCCCCCGGATGGGCACCGGGGCGGTGTGAGTGAGCGGTAGCGAACGAAGAATCCCTGTCGATTTGAGCCTAGTAGGCTCAAATCGACAGGAGACCCTTCACTTCGTTCAGGGTGACATATTCCCTTTATCCTCGAATTTAGGCATTCCCAACCTTCACAAGGCTTTTGCATGACAAGCCAAAAGGTTTATAATTATTGTAGGAAAGCGAGGTACGAATGGATGAACATACGACTCGTCGCCGATCTTTTGAGGACAGGATTCCCGAGGAAGTCCGTCAGCATGCCCGCGCAGCCCGCGAAGAGATGCGCGAGAGCATCAAGGCATTCCTTCCACCCGAATTTTTCGAACACCGCAAGAAAGCGCGCAAGGAAATGCTATTAGCCTGGCGCACTATGATCGATGCCGCGCTAGAGCGAATGGAAGAGAAAGAGGAGAAGATTTAGTAAGCACACTGCCCTGCAAACCGCAGGGCAGTGTGCTTTTCACCAAGCTCCCATCGCCGTCCTCGGCGGCTTGAGCGGTAGAGTTTACTTACGCCAGGGGGAATGTCCACGCGAGAAAAAAGCCATCCACAAGAAAGTCAGTGCCGAGAAAACCCAAAACACATAACTCAATCTGAGATCGCCACTTTGATAGAGAAGTACGCCGCCAAATAGAAACGCCGCGAACACGATGCTGCCCGTTAGGCGATTGACCGCGCTTTCCAAATGATAGATTTGCCGATTGACTTGCGGCACATTGACATTTAATTCGCCGCGCTCCAATCGAGTCAAAACGCGACCGGTTTGCGTAGGTAGCGAGACCAACTGCTTAATCAATTCCCCTATCTGATCCAGCCAAATATCCCAATTGGATACACCTTCGTCCGCGACCAGTTTTTGTGCATACGGAGCAAGTTGATTCCACAAGTTGAAGTTTGGGTCGAGGCCCGTGCTCATGCCAGAAAGGATCGCGACGGTACGCCCGAGCAACAAGAGATTATGCGGCAATTGGAATGGCATCTCATACATCAGTTCACGGAATTGCATGGCGAACTGACGCATCTCGCGATGATCCACCTTACGCAGTTCACTCATCGTCATTCCCCAGAAGCGGTCAAACAATTGTGTCTCTGCCTGCTCAAGTAATTTCAAGTCCGCGCTCGGGAGGAGCACATCCAGTGTTTGGAAGGCCTCAACTACTTTTGTCGCATTGCGCGTCCCTACACCGATCAGCAAATCACGCAAGCCATCACTTAGATGCTCAGGCACAGTGCCGACCATGCCAAAGTCTACAAAGGTCAACTGCCAGTTTGCTTTCTTCTCTTCGGTGGCAGGGATGGGTGTCACAAATAAATTGCCCGGGTGCGGATCTGCGTGAAAAAATCCATCTTCGATAATCTGTTTGAGATACGTATCGATCAGGACTTTCGCAACCTGGGCGCGGTCAATGCCCGCCGCGCTGATCGCATCGTAGTCCGTGATCTTAATAGCATAGACATTCTCGAGTGTGAGTACACGCTTGGTGGTGAGGCCCCATGCCACGCGTGGCACATGGATATGTTTGCGTTCTGCAAAGTTCTTGCTGAAGATTTCAGCATTCCTCCCCTCAGACAAATAATCGATCTCCTGATGAACTGTAGTTTCCAATTCTGAGATCAAGGCACGCACATCCACGCGCTTGCGGATGGGTTCGTAGCGCATCAGCCATCCCGCCACGCGACGGAGCGCGGAAAAATCCACGTCGATCAATTGATCGATAAACGGCCGCTGGATTTTTACTACGACCTCTTGAAACTCCCCCGCTTCGGGCGCGTCGGTACGGAGCCGGGCGCGGTGAACCTGTCCTAGTGAGGCGGCAGCCAAAGGTTGAGGTTCGAAGCGCTCAAACTTTTCTTCGAGAGGCGCACCCAATTCGGCCTCCGCCAGTTTACGAATCGCCTCGAAATCCTCAGCGGGCACTTCATCCTGCAAGCCTGAAAGTTCTTCGGTAATCTCAACCGGCAAGACGTCCAAACGGGCAGACAGGAATTGCCCAACCTTGATCATGACTCCGCCCATGCGAATTGCCATGGCACGAAACTGTGCGGCGATCTGTTTGTAACGCTGAGAACGCGTCCGTCTCGTCAATCCGCGCAGGCCTAGACGCGGCAAGATGATTTCCCAGAGAATAAGGCTCGCGGTCGCCCGAGCAAAGAATCCCATAATGTAGCGATACCGAGCGCGTAACCTTGATGACTGCATAACGAGGTGTCTCCTGCATTGGATTGTATCATCAGGAAAAATAATATTTTTATGTACGATTGTGCGACGCCAAGCCGTCCATTTTCTAGATGGAGTGAGTTATTGATGAATGAGCATGCAAAGCGAATCCGAAAGCCACGTTGTTTCCTTCTTTATGCGCTCGCGCCGAGTGAGCTACCGGCAGCAGAAGCGAATCGCATCCTGAATGCCTTTATTGGTGATCCTGGTCTTCCTATGGCTATTTTTCATGACCATTTCATCGGTCAACCGGGCGGAATCGTCATCTTTTATGTGGAGACGGCTGATGAACGAGATGCTTTGCTAGCGCAAACCTATCTGGATGGCTGGCGCGTGGAAATCCAGCCCTTGATTTTCTCTCACAGTCCGTCTGCTTTTGATGAACAGACGGCATTTACTTTGAGAGCTTATCGGCGCGTGAACTGGGAAACTCTCCAAAAGGAGCAGCGCCCTGCGTATGGAAACGCAAATCGTGAAGCAGAAACCGCCGACGAAGAGGAATAATGACATTCGATAAAATCGTCGAAGCGATCATCAAGGAGGCGATGGAGCGCGGCGAGTTTGATAATCTGCCCGGCAAAGGCAAGCCCATTGACCTGACCGAGTATTTCGAGACGCCTGAAGAGGTCCGCATGGCAAATTCAGTGCTAAAGAATGCCGGGATGACCTCACGCGAAGTGGATTTACTCAAGGAAATAGCGG
>DASWEH010000085.1:0-10076 GCA_036394895.1 Anaerolineales bacterium | reverse complement strand
AAAACACCGGGCTCTGAATCGAACGTCAAGGAAATCTTCGATAAATGCTGGGAGTTGAGAAAATCAGGACAAGACCTGATGATCTTCAACCAGTTCGAAGAGTTTGGCAATTACCTGTGGCACTTCGAAGTGACCGGCCACGCGATGGAAGAAGTACTCAAGAATGTGATGGGACCAAATGATCGTTACCGCGGTATGGCTTCTGCCACAGGTTCTGCAGGAACGATCGCCAGCGGCGATTACATGAAGAAAGTGTTCCCCGATAGCAAGATCGTCGCCAGCGAAGCGCTGCAATGCCCCACGCTTCTTGAAAACGGATTTGGCGCGCATCGCATTGAAGGTATCGGCGATAAGCATGTGCCGTGGATCCATAACACCAAGAACACGGATGTTGTCGTTGCGATTGATGACAACGCAGTCGTGAACATTTCACGGCTCTTCAACGAAGAGACCGGTCGTGCTTATTTGGTTGAAAAAGGTGTTCCCGAGAATATCGTTGGAAAATTGGGCTTTCTCGGATTCTCCGGCATCTCCAATGTTTTGTCCTGCATCAAAGCCGCCAAATACTATGAAATGGATGAGAACGACATCATGCTGACCGTGCTAACCGACTCCATGGATCTCTATCAATCCCGTATTCATGAGATGCAGCAGGAATTTGGTCAATACACAGAGAAGGATGCCGCCGCAGATTTCGCCCATTATCTGCACGGACAATCCACAGATAATATGCTCGAGCTGCGTTATACGGATCGCCGCCGCATCCACAATTTGAAATATTACACCTGGGTCGAACAGCAAGGTCGTACGTACGAAGAAATCCAGGACCAATGGTACAACCCGAATTACTGGACGGATATTCAAAAACAAGCTGATCAAATTGATGAGCTGATCGTCGAGTTCAATCAGGAAGTTGGGCTCAACTAAGCCGCCAGGATCAAAATCATTTGTGGAAAGTGGAAAGCTGGGAGTAGAATCGGCTTACTGCTTTCCACTTTTTATTTCTGCACATGACAATTTCCCCATCCTCACTTGTTCTCGTTTGCCTTTTGCCTACACCTCGGGATTTGGAGATCGCCCGGCTTTTGGGGTGGTACCGCATCCCGCTCCGCACGGCGCCCAAAGTTGTCGCGGTGGACTATCTGGCTTTTTACCAGCCCTCCGCGTTTGGTGAGCGCGGCGGACAGATCGAATTTGTTGCCGAAGTGCGCGGACACGAATTGACCACCCGCGGCGAATTACTAAAAGACGAAGCGGATAATCCGCGCGCGAAAGAAGAGTATTACAAGATCCAAATCGGGGGGTTGGAGAAGTTAAAAGAACCTGTCCTTGCTGACAAGTGGAAGAGGATTACATTCCTGTATACAACCGGCGAATACCTATTAAAAGCTAAAACAATTTATGATCTTGTCGTGGATGGCGACGAACGACAGGTCCTATGGCGATCCCTGCGCGAACGTGCGGAGAATGAGCAGCTCTATAAGACGGATTTGCCAGAAGTAGATATTCCGCCCGAGGTATTGATGACTTTGTTGGGAATAAAGGAAGTTGAAGCAAACTATGAAATAAAGGATCTTTCCAATGACGATTTTGATTAAAAACGGCACCCTCATCACTGCCTCCGAAACCTTCGAAGCGGACATCTTGATCGAAGATGAAAAAATCTCCCTCATTGGCAAGGATCTCCAGCACCCAAACGCGGACGTGATCGACGCGGCGGAAAAATTCATCATGCCGGGTGGAATTGACCCTCATGTGCATTTGGATCTGCCCATGTTTGGCACAGTCTCTTCGGATGATCATTATACGGGTCACAAAGCCGCGGCGTTTGGCGGAACGACCACTGTGATGGACTTTGTCGTGTTGGAGTCTCCCTCTCCCACTGGGAGAGGGGATAGGGGTGAGGGTGTTTTCCAGTACTCGGTGGATTTATGGTTCGAGAAATCTGCCAAAGCGGCCATTGACTACTCCTTTCATATGAACTTGACAAAGTTTGATGAAAAGATTGCCAAAGAGATTCCATCCCTGCGTGATATGGGGATTACCACACTCAAAGTATTTACCGCCTATAACGAACGTTTACGTATTGATGATGGCAGTATTTTCAAAGTGATGCAAATCGCCAGAGATAACGGTATGCTGGTAATGGCTCATTGCGAGAATGGCGACGTCATTGACACATTGATCGAGCAGGCGCTGGCTGAGGGTCACACCACTCCTGAGTGGCACGCCTTAACGAGACCCGGCTGGGGTGGAGTCGAGGCGACGTTGCGGGTGGCAGGCATGGCGTCTGTGGCGGATGCGAGCGTGTATATCGTCCACATGAACATGGCGGGCGAAGTGGATATGCTCAAGTATGCACGCGAACGCGGCGTCAAAGTGATGGGGGAGACCTGTCCGCAATATCTGTTTTTCACGATTGATGATTTACGCAAGCCAGATGGCGCCAAATGGATTTGCTCTCCGCCGATGCGGTCCGCACAAGATAATGCCCGCTTGTGGGAAGGGTTGTCGGAAGGGATTTTGCAGACAGTTGGCACGGATCATTGTCCATTCTTTTATGACGGGACCAAGCCTATCGTCTATGAAGGACGCGAGATCGCCATCCCAGGTAAAGAATTAGGAAAAGAGAACTTTACAAAAATCCCGAACGGATTGCCGGGGATCGAAGATCGTATGCCTGTACTATGGACAACTGGTGTGCGTGCCGGAAAAATCACCGCGAATCAATTTGTGGCTTATAACAGCACGAATCCCGCGAAGATCTTTGGTCTCTATCCCCGTAAGGGTGCTCTGTTGGCAGGCTCGGATGCAGATATCGTAATTTGGGATCCTGAAAAGAAAGTGACATATGGTGTCGCACACGCGCACCAACGTACGGACTATAACTTGTATGAAGGCTGGGAATTGACAGGCATGCCCGAAAAAGTTTTCCTGCGTGGCAAGTTGATCGTGGATGGGGAGGAATGGCTGGGTAAAGCAGGGGAAGGACAGTTTTTGCATCGCGAAGAAGGCGAAGTCTTGTGATGCATTGGTTGTCCACTGCATGGATTATCGCCTGCAAAAGTTCCTTCAGCCGTGGATCACTGTCCGTTTTGGATACGATAATTTCGATATCATCTCATTGGCAGCGTATCCTTAATTATTTTGCAGTAACTCTTTCAGCCTTGGATGATTTGCATAAACGCCGCGATATTTTTCCGGCAATAGAGCCGCGATGTGACACATGATTTCATCCGTGTATTGCTTGAGAACCTCATCCCGATTCTCTCTGGGGAGAGGAGGTAACATAAAAGATTGCCCCGCCGTCACAGTGATGTGACCACGCCGAAGTTTTTTGAGATTGACAATTAATGCCTGATCTTCTGTGCCAGTGATTCCAACGGGCACAATGGGGCGATTCAGTTTGGTGGCGAGATAGCTCGCACCCGGTTTTGCTTCGATCAACGAACCGGTCCGAGAGCGTGTCCCTTCAGGAGCAATGACCAGAATATTATTTTCTTCCATCAGGGAGATCACTTTTCGCAAGGTTTTGATATCGGGGTTGAATCGATCAATAAAAACAAAGTTGAAATACTTGCCAACCCAACGGAAAAGACCAACGTTTTGCCACTTCTCCCCAATCATCACAAACATATCCCAGCGGTCGAGCGCATAGAATGCGATAGGGACATCGACAATCCCTAGATGGTTCGTGGTGATGACAAAACTTCCTTCTTTCGGAAGATGCTCATAGCCTCTTACTTCGACTCGGGCGATGAGATTGAAAATCAGGCGAATAAGCCAGCGGATGAAATTACGCATGAGAGTTCAATAATTCCTTCAAGCGCGGATGGTCTGCATAAGCTCCCCAATATTTTTCCGGCAGAAGCGCCGCGATCTGACACATGATCTCATCAGTAGCTTGGCGCATGGCTTCTTCGCGGCCTTTACCTTTGGGGATGTGAATATAAAGTAGAGTTGCTGCCGTGGCGGTGATCTTTGAGCGGCGAAAATGTTTGAGGTTTTCCACAATCAGGCGGTCCTCGGTGCCGGTCACAGCGACGGGTAGGACGGGATAGCCGCTTTTGCTTGCCAGGAAGGCAACGCCCATTTTCCCTTCCTGTAACGCTTCCGTTTTTGAGCGTGTTCCCTCAGGTGCAATCACCAACAGGCCCCCTTGTTTCATGCGGTCAAGGATTTGCCTGAAGGCAGAGTAATCGGCATCGAAACGATTTAACCAAATGGCGTTGGCTGCGCGTCCGATCGCGCCGTAAAGAGGATGGTTCTTATATTTCTCGGCAACTGGCATGATGATGTCTTCACGCTCAAGGATACATAACAAGGCTGCGGTGTCGAGTCGCCCCAAATGATTTGCAGCAACGATCACATTCCCTTCAGGAAGTTTTTCCAGACCCTTGACCTCAATATCTGCAATGAGCTTCATTAAAAAGCGAACAATGGAGCGTAATGTTTTATATTTCATGCTGCAATTTTACAACAAGCGAAGCACTACAGGCGAAGCAGTCCTATGGATTGTCCCGCGTGTTTTTTGTGGGGGCTTGTGGATAAAAAACGGGCGGCTATGCCGCCCGTGATCAGAAGAAACCTGGGTTTATTTCCACAAATAGTTGTCGGAGCCTCTCGTCCTCATGGTATTCTGCGAACCGTATTTATCAAACATCCGCTGAAAGATCGCCATATCGCTTGGAGTCATGTTGATGATCTCAAAACCAACATTATAGGTGTTTGGATCCACGTGGTCAGGATGGCACCATTTACTGCGGGCAATGAACACCATCGAATTCTTATCAGCAACATCCCGGGTCAGATCAATATGCATCCGAAAATCCTGTCCGGCGGCGATTTTTTTGGGGCTATCTAGCTTAAATCCGCCTGTACTGATATCCGCGATATAACCAATCAGTTGTTTGCTGAGGTCATCTGTGACTTGCATATAGTACGTAAAGTCGCGGCGCTTGATTTTTCTCTTGTCTGCCATGATGTTCACTCCTTTACTTCTGATTAGTATAAGACAAATATGATCAAGACTCCATAGTAAAAAAATAACAAAATCGTTAATATGATTTTTGATCCCGCCATATTTGGGGGAGTGATAAGTTCGATTGCCAAATGTGGATTGAAGAGTTATGGGTGCTGGAGTAAAATTTTCGCCACTCTCCCTTTGGGATGGGAGTATTGCTTTGGAAACAAAACCTGTCTCGCGTCGCTCCATTTTGATCTGGCTAATTATCTCGCAGTTATTGGCTCTTGCTTCTTTGTTTTTTTGGCTGTTTGCGGCTGGCATCTCGGTGATGGCATTTGACTCAGGCTCGACGCCTGAAGCCTGGACGTTCGTGATTGCCGTCTGGTCTTATCCTATCTGGCCGATTATTTTCACTATCGCAGCCTGGCTTGCTTATGCTCGCAAAAAGGATCGATTGGCAGCCGTTCTCACTACTTTGACTTTCCTGCCTGTGCTGGTACTGATCCTTTTTATCGTGTTGTCAAGTTTTTTGTATTCGTTTCGGCTATAAACATGTCACACTCCGAATTTAATCTTTCAGCATTTTATCAACAGTTCGCGGATTTACACAGAATTAGCCGACCTTCCTGTTGAGTCGGCTAATCTTTTAGCCTTCAGGCCACACTTCTGGCAGATTAATTCAAAATCCGTGTGTTTCCATGTAATCAGTGGCTGAATCCTTAAGTTTGGGGTGAATCATGTTTTATTCTGATTTCAAAATATGTGTCAGGATGGTTGCGCCTGAGCCGCCGATATTCTGCGCCATCCCAATCTTTGCACCGTCTACTTGCGTCCCATTACATTCGCCGCGCAACTGCTGGACGACCTCCACGACTTGGTACATCCCCGTCGCGCCGACAGGATGCCCGCGCGCTTTTAATCCGCCGCGGGTGCAGATGGGCACGCGTCCATTGGGGCTGATCTCGTTATCGAGGCCGAGTCTCACTCCCTGACCGCGCTCAGCGAATCCGCACGCTTCGAGTGACAGAGCAGACATAATCGAGAACGCGTCGTGTAATTCGAATACGTCAATATCTTCCGGCGTGACACTTGCCATCTTATACGCACGTCTGGCTGACTCATAGGCCGCGGATAAGAACAGTGGATCTTTTCTCGAATGGACAGCAATTGAATCAGTTGCTGACGCTGAACCTGCTACGATCACACGTGGTTTTCCCTTTAACGACACAACTTTCTCTGCCGGCACGAGTACAACTGCAGCCGCGCCATCTCCAGTAGGAGAGGCGTCCAAAAGATTAATCGGTGTTGCAACCATGGAGGATTTTTCAAACTGATCGGTGTTGATCTTTTGATGTAAGCGCGCAAATGGATTGTGCATCGCATTGGCATGTGCGTTGATCGAGAAGGGGGCAAAGTCGGTATGTTTCCAGCCATATTCATGCATGTAGCGGCGCATGACCAAGGCGTTGATGCCTACGAATGAAACGCCTTGTTCCACTTCATAATCTGCGTCGGCGGCCGTGGCCAAGGCGGCGGTGACATCATGACCGGCTTTATCGGTCATTTTTTCGACGCCTACCACCAGCGCTGATTCGATGTCACCCGCGGCAACTGCCATCAGCCCCGCACGGAGCGCTGCCGCGCCTGAGGCGCAGGCTGCCTCCACTTTGACCGATTCCTGATGCCAGAGCCCGATCCAATCCGAAAAAAAAGCTCCCAGCTGGTTCTGAGCACTTACCAGCGGCGAAAGCATATTGCCCACAAACAGCGCGTCGACCTTTTCCACGCCTGCATCCTGCATGGCTGCGAAGGCGGCATGCCCACCAATCTCTCGCAGGGATAGATCCCAATGTTCGTCAATTTTTATTTGACCAATACCTAGAATAGCAACTTGTCGCATTGTTTACCTCAACGATATTTTAACCGATTGGACTCTCAGGTTCTATCAAATAAAAAGGAGCGGCAATTGCCGCTCCTAAAATGGTCCGTTTTCGATCTACGGGTGATTCTTATTTTTGTCTTTACCCTTGCCGTTATTGTCTTTGTTGTTTTTGTCCTTACCATTTCCATGCTGCTGTTGCGTCAGAAGAGGATCAGTCGAGTCATCTGGGTCTGCCTGACCGGATACGATCACGCCAAGATTATTCTTTTTATCTAATAGAGCTTTTTTGAACTGGCCCCAGTTCGTGGGAATTGTGCCATCCGGCAAGGTTAAGAGAGTGCCATCCGATAATGTAATGTTGCTATAATTCCCACTTTGTTTGGCTTCCAATATCTGTCCTGCCAAAGATGCATCGCCGCCGACATTTTGAGACATCCAAAGTGATTGGGCGATGACACCGAAGCCAAACCCATCCTCGTGATAACCTTCCACGATACTGGGATCCTCACCGAAGAATTCGGCTAACAGCCAGGCAATCGGATGAAACGATTCTTCTGTAGGTTCTTCATCGGGAACCACATCGGCCGAATTAACTTGCCAAGCCACGGAATCGCCAACTTGGGCTATAAGCGCCTGTGTGTCTGGATTGAATAGCTCGCTATAAGCAGGGTCCAGAGGGTCGAGACTCACGGTTTGGGTTGTTACCTGATCTTCCAGAAGAACTGTAACAAGGACAGTATTCGTATTAGGGTCGACTGTAATCGTTTGTATAGTACCAGTAATCGTTGCAGTTGTACCCTCTTGCATTTGCGGAGCGGCCACCACGTTCCCCACCTGCGCAAACATAACTGCGAGAACCAATAGAACACTTGCAAGTAGTTTTGTGCTAGACATTTTTTTCTCCTTTCGAATATCTAAACTCATTCTACACAAAATAACGCCAAATAAACTTTCAGGGCTGTAAGCGGTACTAATTACCTATGGAGTGCCGCATGGTCCTTCACTAGATATTTGAATTTCAACCTATAAATCCAAGCAAAAGTTATCTATTTATTAATGAGACAAACGGTAGAGTAGTACTCTAATCCTATTCTTCTTAATTTATACTTGCCAAAAACTTTATCAATGATTAGGAACCACGAAATGGAACATACTGTTTGGAAGGAAAATCTTTTGGAAGCTGTAGCACAACTGGGAGAAGAAGGTCGCACAGCCGTGGATTTTCTGTCTATTCACAAGACGAAAATCGGCTTTAAACGGGTACGACCCAATGTCGGCGCATTTTGGACGGTGTTTGGCAACATCCAATTGAATTCACTTTACTACACATACGAGACACCCTTTGATGAATTGCGTATCAAAACCCTGATCATTCATGAAGCCCGTCATTTGCAGCAGGGCATCATGACGGCTTTATCTGTTTATGGAGAATTGGATGCCTGGCAATTGGAGTTTGGAATTTATCATCGTATAAAACGAAATTACCCGCATTCTGCTATTGCAGAACTAATGAATTTACCATTAGAGTATGACCGTACTGTATTGAAGAAAGCGGCTCATCTTATGCAGACTTATGCCGGGAAAGGTTATCGTGTGGATTTGCTTCCGTTGTTCCCGTGGAAGAAAGAAATAAAGTACTGGCTGACAAGACAATAAATTTTCTACCCCACCTTTATTCTAGATAATCTTTACCCATCATCATATCGTTTCTATGATTTTCTACACTTTTAAAACGTGACAGTCCTATATAGAATTGGGGTGTTCAACCCACGCTAGAAAGTGGGTAATTTGACTGTATAATTCTGCCTGATTTTAGCCTACCCTTAATGAGGAGTGTGCAATGACAAATTGGTTTGGGGCTAATAGATCGCAAGTGGGATTGGCTGGCCTTGTGTTGAGAATTTTTCTTCTCCTTGCAATCATCACTTTTTCAGCAACACCTGCTACGGCTGCACCTCAATTTCAAGGTGAGAAGCCATCTGACGATACTTGTTTAGCCTGCCATCAGCAGGAAGGGATGACAGCTCAAATTGGGGGACAGCCCGTTCCAATCACCATCAATGCAGAAAAATTCACGGCCTCTGTACATGGCACTGAAAAGATTGCCTGTGTGGATTGCCACACAAACATCACAGGTTTTCCACATCCCCAGGTGATAGCCAGCAGCCAGCGCGATTTTTCACTGCAACTGTATCCCACCTGCCAGCAATGCCATGTTGAGCAATACGCAAAAACCTTAGATAGTGTCCATCAACGTGCATTTGCAGCAGGAAATAAAAATGCTGCGGTGTGCACAGACTGCCATAATCCGCATACCCAGACTCGTCTGACAGACAAAATTACAGGGAAGCTCTTGCTGGGCGCTCGGCTGGTGATCCCGCAAACTTGCGCCAAATGCCACAGCACAATTTATGACACTTATAAGAAAAGTGTTCATGGCGCGGCATTGACGGAGGAGGGTAATCAATATGTCCCGACTTGTATTGATTGTCATGGCGTTCATAATATTCAAAGTCCGACGACCGCTTCCTTCCGTAACAGTACTCCATATCTGTGCGCGAAATGTCATACCAATGAAACCCTCATGAAGCAATTTGGCATATCAACAAACGTGCTGAATACCTATGTTGCTGACTTTCACGGTACCACCGTGCAAATGTTCGAGAAGAATTACCCGGATCAACCAACCAACAAACCCGTTTGTACAGATTGTCATGGCGTTCACGATATCATGAGGCCAGATGATCCTAACGCAGGAATTGCATTCAAGAAAAACCTGCTTGTTAAATGCCAGCAATGCCATCCGAACGCAACCACCAATACCTTCACTGACGCCTGGCTGAGTCACTACGAACCCAGCCCTCAAGTATTTCCACTCGTATATTTCGTGAATCTGTTTTATAAAATCTTCATTCCTGCTGTTCTGGGAGGCATGCTCTTGTTTGTACTAAGCGATGTTTATCGTAGATTCATTAAGCGTGATACACATGAGAAAGGAGCAGCGCAGGAATGAGCGACACAGTCATCCGCACTTACGAACGTTTCCCGCTTGCTCGCCGTATCGAGCATCTAATTATGCTGCTGTCATTTACCACGCTGGCGCTTACGGGTTTACCGCAAAAATTTGCCAGTGCTGATCTTTCGATTGCCTTTGTGTACATCCTTGGTGGTATTGAGAACCTTCGGAAAATCCATCATTTTGCTGCGATCGTGATGATGCTTGGCACT
>DASWEH010000084.1:0-5131 GCA_036394895.1 Anaerolineales bacterium | reverse complement strand
CAATGCCCAACTCCACCAGAGGTGTACCCGTCATTAAAAATTCCCAGCGATTGAACACCCCGCCAACATGGACGGTACTGATCTTGCCCATGCCGATGGCAAGTTTGAGGTAAAGATTGGCATCCTCCACCTGGTAATTGGTGAGCCGCTGGTGAACTTCAAGTGCGCATTCGGCGGCGCGCATCGTCCATTGCCATTGATCTGCCCTTGAAATGGAAGAGGTCATCTGCAAGTCTGAGACGATAGGCCAGACCGCGATTACCGCGTCGCCCGCGAACTTCACTACATCCCCACCATAATCGTGAATAATGTCAATGAGCTGACCAAAGTATTCGTTCAGGATGCGTGCAATCGCCTCAACCCCTGTCGGTCCCTTTTCCGCCATGCGCTCCGTGAGGAGTGTGAAGCCCGAAATATCCGCAAACAGAACCGCGGCTTGAAGATCCTCCGCGACGGGCGCTTCGATGGGAGACGGGTTCGCGATCACTCGGTTTTGGATCAGCTTTGGGACATAGCTGGCGAGAAGTTCCGTCAGCGCGAGGGTAGGCATTGAAATAACTCCGTATCAGTTCTGCAGAATGATTTCAATATGATACCTCTACTCCGAATTAATTGCGAGCAGAAAATACAACAAGCCTCCGTGGCGAGTTCAGGAAGGCTTGCTGGGTTAATGGCTTAAATAGTCAATTATTCGTTGGGGATCCAAAGGCGGAGATTGGTCATTTCACAGCGCGTCCCATAATCCCTGTTAGTGCCCGAAAGCACAGTTAGCCCAAGATCGCCATGTAACGATCGACTTTGCGCAAGGGTATATTCGCCTACTACTTCATTATCCACGAGTACATAGGCATATGCGCCTTTGACGATCAAAGTGAAATTAGCTTCGGCTGGATAATCAAATTTCACACGCCCGGTGCCGCGCGTTGGCGACATCGGCTTTGAATAGCCAAGAGCATGATCGGTAATGAGAAAGAAAATCTTCGCCCGATCAAGGAAGACGGCATAATGATCGTCATTTGGCTGTAAATCAAAAATAAAACCACAGCCCGAGATATCCGAATTTTTGAAGGCAGAATCCCATTTGAAATGGGCACTTAAGAAGAAGTCACTGGCTGAATCCTTGAGAGGCAACCAGTTATACCAGCCCAATTGTGCCCAATCGTAGCTAAAATCTTCCAACTCCGTGAATCTGCCCTCGGTGGTAGTCAGGTAACCTTTTTCGTGAAAAGCTTTCACTTCGGCATTCAACTCTTCGACACGTTGTGTGGCTGCCAGATTCGGTGTTCGCGTAGGCCGGGGCGTTGGCGATGGTCGAGGCGTTTTTGTGGGGGTGGCAGTCTCGGTTACTGTCGGTTGAGGCGTATTTGTGTTGCTGGGCGTAGGTTGCGCTGTCGCGCAGGCCAAAGATGCTAGAAGCAACACAAAAACAAATGAAGCAATGGGAGGGAAAGCCTTAGGTCGCATTTGTACTCTTGATAAGCCTACATAATAAAGTAATCATATGAAAACCACATGATAAAAAGCGAGAGAGTCAAATTTTTCTGGTTAGTTTTTAGGTATCCAAAGATGCAAGTTGGTCATTTCACAACGAGTGCCATAATCTTTATTAGTACCAGAAAGCAGGGATAGACCAAGCCTGCCACGCAAATTCTTGCTTTGTGCTAAAGTATATTCGCCAACCACCTCTTCGTCCACCAAAACATAGGCATAAGCTCCTTTGACAATCAGCGTGAAATCTGCCTCAACAAGATGATCCGCGGGGTTATCAAAGTTCACGCGTCCGGTCCCACGGGTTGGACCAAAGGGTCGATAATAGTAACTGGTTTCGACGAAATAGACTTTGGATTTGTCCAGGAATACGGCGTAATGATCTTCATTCTGCTCTACAGCAAAGACAAATCCGCAACCGGAGAGATCCGCACTCCGGTAGGCACTGGACCACTTAAAATGAGCCTTCATATAAAAGTCGCTGGTTGTATCATTAAGAAGCCACCAGCTGTACCAGCCTAACTGCGCCCATTCTTCTTTAAAATCATCCAGCTCTCGGAACCTGCCTTCGTCCGTGGCCAGGTAGCCTTTCTCATAATATGTTTGAACTTCGGCATTCAACTCGTCAAAACGTTGTGTGGCTGCCAGATTCGGCGTTTTTTTCGTGGGTCGCGGAGTTCGCGAAGGTATGGGCGTCTGCGTAGCGGTTGGAGTAGCTGTCTTTGTTGACGTCGAGGTTGGCTGAGGCGTATTCGTTGGCGCTGGTTGAGCTGTTGCACAGGCTAGGGAAACGAATATCAGTACCAAAACAAATGACACAAAAGGGGAATGAGGGTTGCGTTGCATGTGTCCTCCATACTTAAGATATGGGTTTCTCTAAAACCCAGATTTATGATATTCGATTTTTCTCAATTAGGTTAGGACAAAAATCACTTGTCTGCATGTCTTTTGTTGTCTAGTATTTATCAGTGTCGATAGGGTACGCTCCAAAATCCGGGCGTAAAAAGGGAACTTAAAATAGCTTACAATACAGAAACCAAAATCAAGGAGAAGGAAATGCAACTTTCTGAAAGTGTGCGTAGGCAGGTCCTGAACTTCCAACAAACAGAAATTACTGAGTATCAGATTTATAAGCGTCTGGCAAAAAAGGTCGATTCACCTGAAAATGAAAAGATCATCGATCAGATCGCAGAAGACGAACTGCGTCATTACAATGGCTGGAAGAAATATACAAACAAGGATGTACAACCGCGCTGGTTCTACGTCTGGTTCTATTATTTCATCAGTGTTGCTTTTGGCTTCACGTTTGGCATTAAATTGATGGAACAGGGTGAGGCGGCGGTCCAAAAGGATTATGCGGCTGTTTCAAATGACATCCCTGAAGCTGAGAAGTTCCGACATGAGGAGGACGTGCATGAAGAACGGCTGATCAACATGCTGGATGAGGAAAGGCTGCGCTATGCGGGATCGGTGGTATTGGGGCTTAACGACGCGCTGGTGGAATTGACAGGCGCTCTCGCGGGGCTAACGCTGGCTCTGCAAAATGTGAAATTGATCGCCCTTTCGGGACTCATTACAGGCATCGCGGCGTCTATGTCTATGGCAGCTAGCGAATATCTTTCGACGCGCTCGGAAGACACCGGCAAGCATCCGGTGCGTGCCGCGCTTTACACCGGCATTGCTTATATTATCACGGTTACCCTGCTTGTATTACCTTATCTCTTGATTGAAAATTACATCCTCGACCTGGGAATCGCTCTCACGACTGCAGTGATCATTATTGCGGTATTCAATTACTATATCTCTGTTGCGAAGGGCGAATCCTTCCGTGTACGATTTATCGAAATGGCGGTCCTCAGCCTGAGTGTGGCCGCATTTTCATTTGTCATCGGATATTTCATCCGCAAGTGGCTGGGGATTGAAATCTAGAAAAGAGTAACTTTATTTTCGTATGAAAGATTTGCAAAAATTGCTCGCCGTTCTATAAAGAAGCAAGAGCACTTATTTCTCGGGATGGCAACGATTTTTCATGGTCATCCTGGTTAGACCAAGATCATGCTATTTCTGAAATTGACTCAATCATTGCAGAGCTGGAAAAAGGTTCAGTACCCGATATAAGAATCTTATTTGCTCCTACAGGCCCGATCCAGGAAGTAAGTTTAAGCAGTGACTGGGGCAATGAGTTCCTGGAACTTGCCGAACGGTTTGACAGAGAATATGCAATCGTGAGAAATCAGTCATGAAAATCTTAACAGTAGATATTGGTACAGGCACACAAGATATCTTCCTCTATGATTCCCGCCTCGATATCGAGAACGGATTCAAGCTCATCCTGCCTTCGCCTACCATGATGATCCACCGCCGCGTCAAAGAGGCACTCAAAGCGCGGACTCCCATCCTGCTTACCGGTCATCAAATGGGAGGTGGACCTTCAGCCTGGGCCATTGAAGAAGCTGCGCGCGCCGGGATTCCTGTTTACATGACACCCTCTGCCGCAACGACATTGAATGATGAGTTGGCAAAAGTAAAAGCATTAGGGATAAGGATAGTCTCGGAAGAAGAGAGTAAAACGTTAGAAGTAAAAAGTCTTGAACTAAAGGACTTTGATTTTGAACTAATCTCCAGGACCTTTGCAGATTACGGGGTTTCGTTAGACGACCTTGAAGCTATTGCTGTGGCTGTCTTCGATCACGGCAATGCACCGGCGGGAGTGTCAGACCGTCAATTCAGGTTTGATTATCTAGATGAACGGATTCGAGCGAAAAACTCACTTTCCGCCTTCGCTTATCTTTCCACCGATATTCCCAAAATTATGACTCGCTTGCAATCCGTCGCGGACTCGGCAGGTGAGTTGCCATGTCCGCTCGTGGTGATGGATACCGCGCCCGCTGCAGTGTTGGGAGCTGGACTCGATCCCGTTGTCGCTACACGCAAGCAGCGAATCATCTGCAACGTGGGGAATTTCCATACCTTGGCTTTTCGCTTAGGTGAGAACGGAATTGAGGGAGTCTTTGAGCATCATACAGGCGAGATCGATTTAGTGAAACTCGAATCGCTTTTACGGAGGTTGGCGGATAACTCCCTCAAACACGAAGATGTATTCTATGATATGGGTCATGGAGCGTTGATGTATTCGCAGGAAAAATTCGAGTTCGGCAAAGACGATTTTGATGTAGTGGTGACGGGACCGCGGCGTTCAATGTTTCGGGCTCTGGACCATCGTCAATCGTCCGTCGTCAATGGTCCTTTGCGTCCCTACTTCGCCACCCCCTTTGGCGACATGATGATCGCGGGTTGTTTTGGTCTGCTGGCGGCGGCAGCGGAAGTCATGCCCGATTTAGCGGAAGCCATTCAAGGCTCGATGCGAGGCACCCAGGGACACGGCGTCGCGCCGTGGGATGTATCAGCATAAAAGGAGGCAAATTATGAATCAACATCTGCACTTGGTCACGTTAGGCGTAAGGGATTTGGAAACGTCGAGAACGTTCTATACGGAGATTCTCGGATGGAAACCATCCAGCGCTGGCAACGAGGGTGTTGTATTTATCCAGGCGGGTGGAGTCGTTCTATCGCTTTACCCACGTGAGAATTTGGCAGAGGATGCAGTGATCTCTCCACAAGGAAGTGGATTTTCAGGATTCAC
>DASWEH010000083.1:0-4435 GCA_036394895.1 Anaerolineales bacterium | reverse complement strand
TATCCCATAAGGCGTCATCGGAGAAATCGTCGCTGAGATTCTCTTTCCCAATGCCGGGGTGCATCTCGGGCGTCCCAGTGTACGTGGGAAAGGCCAGCACTGTGGCCGTCGCAGAGGGCGGGAACCAAACGATCGTCTCAGTTGGGATCGGTGTAGTGGTAGGTACAGGAGTTTCAGTGGGCAATATCGAGTTCAATGGCAGGCAGGCAACCAACAACAATGTCATTGCGAGCCACGTAGTGGCGAAGCAATCTCCAATCAAGCGAAGGCATTTCCTACTCAGGGTTTGCCTACTTAACATGAGATTGCTCACCTGCACTCGATTTGCTTGGCAAATCGTGCGGTGCCCAGTGTCGTCGGGACGAGCGCCCTCCTCGCAATGACAACCTAAATAGTCTCATAAAACAATCATGACAATCTTCGTGAAAGATTCCTGACAAGCTGTTGTAAAATTGTCTAGCAAATATTCTACCGCTATCCGCAGCAATTTCGAGATTTGATTGTACCTGATGAAGGATAGCAATCAGAATGATCACTCACGGAATCACGCGGCAATCGTAGCACACGAGGAGAATCTATGACCGAAAAACTTGTGCTCGTCACCGGAGCATGTGGTGAAATTGGTCAGGCCCTTGTTCAAGGGTTAGCAAAGCAGGGAGGCTATCGCATCATCACCGCAGACCTTGCGCCACTGCCTGACAGCATCAAAGCCATCTCAACCGAGCACGCCCAGGGGGATCTGGTCTACAAGATCAAGACATTTTACGATTACGATTTCGATATTATTTTTCATCTCGCGGCTTCGCTTTCCTCCAAAGCGGAGGTGTCGAGCGAAGACGCGCATCGCATCAACGTGGAAGGCACGATGCAATTGTTGATGCTGGCGGCCTATCGTTCGGAGAAATATCACAAGTCTGTAAAGTTTTTATTCCCAAGTTCCATTGCAACCTATGGGATGGAAGATCTGGAAACCAAAAAATCTGCGGGATGCGTGACAGAGGACGAATACAACACGCCTCACACCATGTACGGATGCAACAAACTCTATTGCGAAAAACTGGGGACCTATTACAGCAAATATTATGGTCAAAAACATCTGGATGAACATCCACCGCACATGCTGGACTTTCGCGCCATCCGTTTCCCGGGCTTGATCTCAGCCTTTACGCTGCCCAGCGGAGGGACAAGTGATTACGGTCCTGAAATGCTGCATGCCGCTGCGCAGGGCAAACCCTATTCCTGTTTCGTGCGCGAGGATACGAAGATTTCCTTCATGGCGATGCCCGACGCGATCAAGTCCCTGTTGGTGATGGTGGATGTGCCGCGCGAAAAATTGAATCATCAAGTTTATAACATCGCTGCATTCGCGTTGACGGCGGGTGAGTTCCGAGATCGGGCGCTGAAAGCCTTCCCGGGCGCACAGATCACTTTTGAGCCGAACCCTCGTCGCCAGGGAATTGTCGACTCTTGGCCCGAAGATGTAAATGATTCGCTGGCGCGCACAGAATGGGGCTGGAAACCCGATTACGACGCAGATGCGTTTTTTGACGATTACTTTTTGCCAGAGATCAGAAAAAGATATGGAAAATAATTATTCGTGCTGAGCGCAGACGAAGTGCCCATATCTAAATAATTCTTGTACAGCACCCTGGTGGGGAGGCTGGACAACTTTTTGCCCATCCTTTGCGATATAATTTTTGCCGATGAAATCTCGATTTCTCCTTTTTCTTGGCTTGATCGTTATTGCCGTGCTTTTCTTAGGAATTCTCCTTCCATTAAGCGGCGCGAGCGCCGCGCCGGATATGCAGTTTGTTACTGCCACACCGGGCCCCGATGGTCGCATTCTTTACACAGTGGTTGCCGGGGATAGCTGTTTGCAGGTTGCCTTTTTACATGGAATTACCGTTCCTCAACTTCGCCAATTCAATACTCGCCTGGACGAAAACTGTACCTTGACTGTGGGACAACAACTTATCGTCGGGGTAGTATCTTCCAATGTTGCCACAGCCGGACCGGCTCCCACACTCCCATCTCCGACTGTCACCGCCACGCCAGTCAGCGGTACGACTGAAGTTTGTGTCCTGTTGTTTGACGATACAAATGGCGATGCCCTGCGTCAGGAAACGGAGTTGGGTATTGAGGGCGGCGCGGTCAGTCTCACCAATTTGAACGGCTCCTATTCGCAGACGCAGAACACATCTGCTGCGGTTGACCCGGATACATTGGAACCAGTCCGGACTTGTTTCATTGATGTGCCGGGTGGGGAATACAACGTCAGCATGGCTGTACCGGATGCCTATAACCCCACGATGCTATTAAGTTATACCCTGACTGTGAAAGCTGGCGACCGCGCTTCCGTTGATTTCGGCGCGCAATCCAAAACGCTCACCGCTAGCGAGCCAACAGACACACCCACAAACAACCGGTCGTCACTGTTGGGAATTTTTGGGTTTCTCCTATTGCTCGGAGGGGCTGGGCTGGGATATTATGCCTATCGCTCCGGTCAACCTAAGAGCAAACTTAAGGGGAGTCCGTTGGCGAAAAGATAAAGCAAGTAACAAGAGAGAAGATAAAAGTAAGAATGGCTAATTCAGAATTGTCATAACTTTATCTTTACTCTTCTTCCTTTTCCCTCTTACGCTTATCCCATTGGGTATTTCATCCTCTGTCCCCCGATCAAATGCAAATGAAAATGGAGAACGGTCTGTCCACCGTTTACACCGGTATTCGTGATTAAGCGATACCCGCCTTTTGAAATTCCTTCTTCTTCTGCAAGCTTGCGGGCCACGCTGAAGAGATGTCCGATAAGCTGCTCGTCTTCAAGGTCGAGCGTGCCAACCGATTCGATATGTTTATTGGGTACGATCAGGATATGAGTCGGCGCGACCGGATGGATATCCCGAAACGCTGTCGCCTGTTCGTCGCGGTAAACAATAGTCGCTTTGGCTTCCTCCGAAACAATTTTGCAGAAAATACAGGAATCCGTCATCTTTGATCTAATCCTTGAGAAGTGGGATATGAGATGGATTGCTAATGGTTTGATCATCGTTAAACTACAGAGTATCGCATGCATGTCTGACACGCAGCACGAAACTACAGAGTGCCGCATAATTTGCTTAACTTTAAATTGGATTTTCCACCTGCAAATCCAAATAAGAAGTTAAGTTACGCATGTTATGCGTGAGACAAGCGGTAGAAATTACATCTTTACGTTGATGAGGCAGGCAGTAAATTCTATGTCTTTGACCTATGCTGATAAACTCTTAGCCTATTCTAACCATAATATATGAGTGTTATTAGAAAAATCTTACTTTACATGTTGTCTATTTAAAGAAGGATATAATTCTCGCATTGAGCATGGTCGAAATGCTCGCGAAAAGGTAAATTATGAATGAAACGCTTTTAACTTGGTTGGTATTTATCCTTGCCTTTGGTGGCATGGTATTAGTACATGAATTTGGTCACTTTATCGCTGCCCGTTTATGCAAAATCGAAGTGGAAGAATTTGGCATTGGTCTCCCTACGCCTGGCGCCATCACTTTGTTTACCTGGCAAGGCACACGCTTCACGCTCAACTGGCTTCCCTTGGGTGGATTCGTCCGTCCTAAAGGGGAAAATGATCCCAATGTGGAAGGTGGCTTAGCCGCGGCTAGCCCGTGGAAGAGGCTGATCGTCTTGTTTGCGGGTCCATTGATGAACCTATTCACTGCTGTTCTGATCTATAGCCTCATCTTTACGCGTGTGGGTGTCCCTGACGCAAACCGTGTGCTGGTTTCCTCGGTAACAGAAAACAGCCCTGCTGCAGAAGCTGGGTTCCAGTATGGCGATATTTTTATCAGCGGCAACGGTAAGCCCATCCGCAACTATGAGGAGTTGCGCGTGATTGTCGATGCAAATGAAAATAAACCGGTGGACTTTGTGATAGATCGTCATGGCGAGCAGGTCAAGTTGACGGCTACTCCGGTGATGAATACAGAAGCAGATCGGATCATGATCGGCGTGGGTCTGGGTGTCCCATTCAAACAACCAAGTTCGCCGGTTGAAACGGTCAGTCTCGGTGCCCAATACACGTATTACAACGTGCGGGCCTTGATTGCTCTTCCGGCACAAATGCTGCGCGGGACACTCAACTCTGAACAAAGCCGTCTGGTGGGGCTCAAAGGCATCTACGATATTCTCCAGCAAACCGTCAGCCATGATGTGCAGGCGAGCGCCTCCGCACCAGGTCCTATCACTGATCCCATTGATCAACCCGTTCGTACGCTCGAACTAATTGCCTCACTCTCCATCAGCTTGGGTATCTTCAACCTGTTTCCGTTCCCGGCGCTGGATGGTGGGCGCATCATCTTTGTGTTGCCAGAGCTGATCTTCCGCAGGCGTGTTTCACCGCAGGTGGAAAATCTTATCCATGGCATGGGCATGGCTTTTCTGCTCT
>DASWEH010000082.1:0-3687 GCA_036394895.1 Anaerolineales bacterium | reverse complement strand
GAAGGAGATGGCATCGAAACCGACATCCATGCTGAAACTTCTGGCGCTGAATAAAGACGCGCTGTACGCGCGGTCAATCCTGCTTCCGGTGAGCAAAGAAATTACCATCCATCTGATTGGATGCGGCGGTAGCGGTTCCTGGGCTGCGCCCCACCTGGCACGTATCACGAAACTCCTTCAGGACGTGCATCACCTCGGCGTCAGGCTGGTCTTCTGGGACCACGATACGGTGGAGGAGAAAAATATCTTCAGGCAAAACTTTTGCGAAGCAGAGATTGGGATCAACAAAGCGGAAACGCTTGCCCGGCGCTTTGGTCTTGCCTGGGGGATTGAAATCATCGCCGTCAATGCTCCCTTCTCGCGGGATGCTATGTACCGCAACAATCTCGGCGCTCGGTATGGCGATAACAGTATGCCGGTATTCATCACCTGCGTTGATAACAACAAGGCGCGGCAGGATATTGCTAAGGCTTGCTCAGAAAACTATGGTTGGTGGTTGGACACCGGCAATATCAAAACCGCAGGACAGGTGTCGATTGGCAGGGGCTTGGCTCCACGCGAGCCATCTCCCTTACGGTTCCCATCCATGACCACGTGGACGCCGTTGCCCAGCGTGCAGTTCCCCGGGATCATGCATGAGGAAGTAGAGACCAAGAAAGAAGAAGTGGACTATTCAGAAATGTCATGCGCCGACATTGCCCTGGTGGATGAGCAGGGTTTGAGCATCAATCATTCTGTGGCCTCTACCGCGGCCGCGATGCTCATGAAACTGCTGGTAACGAAGGATCTGCAGCACCATTGCGCCTACGTCAGCATCGACTCTGGTATGACCTTCGTCTACAACTCGCCCCGGATCCTCACAGACTACCTAAAGAATATGGAGTTTGTCTCCGTCGAAGGCGCCGACGAGTATGATGATCAGGAAGATATGGAACAAGCCATGCTCGACGAGGAAGATGGCGAGGAACCGCTGTTCGAAGAAGATCTCCCAGAAACCGCAGAAGAAGTCATCGGATTGGCATAAAAAGTGGTGCTATCACGAGTGCTATCAAGCTAGCACTCGTGATAGCGCGCGTCGGTACGACCCTACCCCCCTTAAACAGCATGTAAGATCGATAGTGACGTCTATGTTTTTGGTCTGAAAAGAGGATTTTTTCCTGGAAATCCCCCTTTGCGGTGAGGGTCTCTTCATTTAATTAATAGCGATTAATCGCGTCGGTACGACCCCCACCCTAATTCATACTGCATAAAAGTAGAAAAGAGGTAATTTGGACATACAACCTTTCAGCCGAAAAAGCTGGAAAAGGAACGCTAGGAACCCAAATGTAATCACTAACTCAACATCTATTCATCAAATAAGTTCAAGGAGACAACGATGCCCCCAACACCTGGAAATGCTGACCTCAGAAAATTCTATGATCCCAAGAAAGTGCTTCTCTATTGGCTCAAGCGCGCCGGCATTATTTTTGCGATCTTAGTGTCTGCCGGTGTACTCGCTTATATCGCGGGATATATCTAATCCAACAATAAGCCAATAAACACGCTCAGCAAGACAAGAAGGGCTGCTCATCCGGGCAGCCCTTCTTTTGTTTGGAGGTGGCCACGCAAATGTACGTTTATCTCATCCACTTCAAATTCAAACTCCATCATGCCGGCCATTACATCGGTTTCAGCAAATGCCTGGACTTCCGCATTGCCGCTCACCGGGAAGGGACCGGCGCAAAGCTGATACGAGCGATCACCCGACTCGGTATTCCCTGGATAGTGATCCGAACTTGGCGAGTAGATGGACTGGGATTTGAAAGACACCTGAAGAACCAGAAAAACGCGGCGCGCTTTTGCCCGCTGTGCAATCCTAAGATCTTGGATTTTCAAAATGAGTATGTCGGTGGTGACGACTTTTGCTCAGAATTTTTGCACGAAATCACGCAACTCAACGAAAGGATGGCAATTACCCCCTATGCTTTTTCAAATCAATACACCCGAGAAACCGTACACGTTTGAAGCTTCAAGCTTCACCACTGCCTGTGTGGTGGCCACACTGCTGGGTGGTGGGTTTTATTCACTCTGGCAGGCTGGAAAACAGATCATGCCAATGTTCATGTTTGGCGGCGCCGAGAAATGGTATCAGCGGACCTTTGGAAAGAACTTCCAAGATGTGGTGCAGGAAGTTTCTCTGGATGAGATTGCACAGATCTATCTAACTCTCCTGACGGGAAAACCTGAAGAACGTCAACGATACCTGCAGGAGCTGTCCATGGTCCACCACTCGAAACAGGCTCTTGTAAGTGCAGCCAGCCAGTGGCGCCCACAAATCAAACCTACAGCCTACGGTTCGATCTTCATCCCCGATAGCGGCGCCGCAGTGCAGCTGCTGGATGGGCGCGAACTTCCAGTTCAAGAAATTCTTGGCGAGATCGGTATCAACCTTTGGTTAGTGGATCTCGGCGAAATCCCATCTTACGCAATCACCCCAAGCGGCGACGGTCGCTGGGAAGAAGTCGAAACGGCTGTAGCCTGAAAGGAGAAAGCATCAATGGCAACACCAAAAGGGCTAGCAGCGCGAGCTGTGCTGGAGCTGACGGACGGAAGAAAAATTTACATCGAGGTCCAGGACGGCTCTATGTTTGTAAATTTCTACACCGTCTACACGATTCGCGGCGGTGGTCGTGGCCGCGCTCGAGAATATCAAGCCAATCCCAGTCTTAACCGCAACTATGCAAATAGCATTGAAGGTGCCGCCGAAAAGATGGCGAAACACTTCAATACATTTGGCAAGGCAAAGGTCAAGAAAACAAAGGTCAAGGTCTATCGCAAGAAGCTGTACAAACAGCGATTCAAGATGAGACCCGATGAACTGGGTCTTACCCGTGTACATCCTTTGTTCAATCGACCAAAGCAAACCGCTCCAAATCTTTTCACCAGGAAAGCACAAGCCGCTCTCGTTTGAGGGCGGTTTTTGATTTCCTACCCGGAGGTCTATCGAAACTATGAATGCTATCGAACCAACAACAGCAATGGAAATAATGGCGGTGGACACACCAACAAGCTTTTACTTCCCCTCGGACGTCAATCTGTTCCTGGGATCGGCGAGACGCAAGGCTGATACAAACCTTGCAGTGATCGAGCTGGTCAAAGAGATTGAAAAAGAGGGACGCTTCGCGATCCCTGACGAACAAGACCTGATCTCGCATTACGTGGGTTACGGAGACTCCTCAGTTCTATCAGCCCGATATTCGGATGTTGTAGAAGCGGTCACCAACGAAGAGTTTGCAGCCCTCCGAGCCAGCACACTCAACGCCCATTACACATCACTCCCCATCATTCGCGGGATCTGGGCAGGTTTGCTTCACATGGGCGCAGGCAAACTCTCTGTACTCCGGGTGCTGGACCCGTCAGCGGGCATTGGTCATTTCCGCAGCACCTCTCCCGAATGCTTACACACGATCGCGCGCTGGGTTGAAATTGAACTCGACAACCTGACGGCTTGCATCCTGAAGAATCTCCACCCGAACACCGAAGGTCAGAACGTTGTCTTTCATGACACCTTCGAGAATGTCCGGCTTCTGGAGAATCAATTCGACATCGCAATCTCCAACGTCCCGTTCGGTAACTTCCCTGTGGTTGATCGCTCCATCAAGGACTCGGGACTCAAGAAGAACATTCACGATTACTTCTTTGTGAAAG
>DASWEH010000081.1:0-6463 GCA_036394895.1 Anaerolineales bacterium | reverse complement strand
GCGCCGAGGTTGGGCTGGGCAGAGCAAATAATTTGGCCGCATCCTCGGCGGTCCTGGGCATCCCGTTCATAACCCAGCGGACGAAGGCGTTAATTGCATCCGGTTTGAGGTGGCACTTGAGATGATGATTCGATCATGGCATCAGAAGATGCCATAATGAGTTTCATACCTCCTCCATCGTGCGAGTGTACTGGAACAGCGGCTATCTATCTACCCATTCCATGACAATCATCACTAACCGAAAAAAGATAAAAATCCTAAAATAAAATTTAAATCGGTGATTCTTCATCTTTTTACGAGGAGATAACGGTCTGATGGAAGTTTACAATCACGATCTGGTCATCCTGGGGACAGGACTAGCAGGCCTGCGCGCTGCGCTGGAAGCTGCCCAACAAAGCAAAGGGAACTTAAATATTGCATTGGTTTCCAAACTGCAATTAATGCGTGCTCACTCGGTCGCGGCGGAAGGCGGAACTGCAGCCGTAATGCGGCAGGATGAGGGCGACAGTTACGAGCTTCATGCATGGGACACGGTCAAAGGCTCGGATTTTTTAGCTGATCAAGATGTAGTGGATTTCTTTGTCCATGAGATGCCAAAGGAGATTCTGCATTTGGATCACTGGGGTATTCCCTGGTCTCGACGGGAAGATGGACGTATCGCACAAAGACCGTTTGGCGGTCATACCTATCCTAGAGCCGTTTTCGCTGCTGACAAAACGGGTCATCTCGAAATGCAGACTCTCTATGACACCTTGATGAAGCATACGAAGAAGATCCATCGTTACGACGAGGGCTTCGTCACCTCCATTATTGTTGAGAATAACCGTTTCGCGGGCTTGACCATGATTGACATGATCAACGGTCGCTTTGTATTGATTCGCGGTAAGGCGCTTATTTTGGCAACAGGCGGTGCAGGTCAGATCTTCGGATTTACAACTTATTCTGAAACAGTCACAGGCGATGGTCTTGCAATGGCGTATCGCGCGGGACTCCCGCTCAAAGATATGGAGTTCCTCCAATTTCACCCGACAGGTCTCATTCCCAGCGGTATTTTGATGACGGAAGCATGTCGTGGAGAAGGTGGGACGCTGCTTAATAATCAAGCGGAGCGGTTTATGGGAAAGTACGCTCCCTCAAAAATGGAACTCGCGCCGCGCGATATGGTCTCACGCTCGGAGATGACTGAAATTGAAGAAGGTCGCGGATTTCCTGGCCCGGAAGGTTTAGATTACCTCCATTTGGATTTGCGTCACCTCGGCAGAGATAAAATCCTAGAACGCCTCCCACTCATTCGTGAGGTGACCATCAAACATATCGGGCTTGATCCCATCGAAAAACCGATCCCAATTCGCCCTGTAGCACACTACACCATGGGCGGCGTACATACGGATATCAAAGGTCAAACACCTGTGGAGAATATCTGGGCGGCCGGTGAAGTCGCGTGTGTGTCGTTGCATGGTGCCAATCGACTGGGTGCAAACTCAACAGCAGAGTGTCTGGTGTGGGGACGAGTCGCTGGTGCGGAGGCAGCGCGGTATGTTGCAAATGATACTTCAATGGTGGAGTCTCCCCTTGATGCCGCGCAGGCGGCATGGTCGAAGATTGAGGCATTGTTCCAATCCAAAGGAAGTGAAGACCATTACCAAATCCGCAAAGAACTGCGCAAGACATTGGACGCGTATATGGGAGTCTTCCGTACAGGCGAGGGAATGGAAACGGGGCTGAAGAAGGTCTGTGAGCTGAAGGAAAGATACAAACAAATTTCATTGAAGGACAAAAGTCTACGGTACAACACGGATCTGGAACGCGCGCTGGAAACGGGCTTCATGCTTGATGTCGCCGAGGTGGCGACGCTTGGCGCGTTGACCCGCACGGAATCGCGCGGCGGGCATGCACGGCGCGATTACAAGGTGCGCGATGACGAAAATTGGTTGAAGCATACGATGGCACATTTCACAGAGGCTGGGCCAAAACTCGACTACAGCCCTGTAAATATTTCCATGTGGAACCCTGTGGAGAGGAAATATTAGTCATGAATAACAAACCAACTGGCTACAACAATCGGCTCGGAATCAAAGGCTGGGCGTACGCGGGACGTTATTCCATGGAACGATACTTATATCTGGGACATCGCCTCTCCGGCTTAGGCCTCATTGCATATATGGTGTTGCACATCGTCGAAACCGCGAACCGTATACGCGGCGAGCAAGCTTGGGCGGGTTTGATGGCATTGTTTGCTTCACCACCCTTCAAAGTGATTGAGTATTTGCTCTTCATTATGGCAGTGTTTCACGCGATGAATGGCATACGACTCATATTGATAGAACTGGGATTCTTTCTCGGCAAACCGAAAGAGCCTGTGTATCCATATTCAACGTCTGTGCTACGGCACCGACCATTGACATATATCATCATGGTGTTGGCCGGTTTGCTTATCATATTTGGTGGTTCGAGTATGTTCTTTAAATAAAGATCTTCGCCCTGAACAGAAGGAAAGGACTGAGCGTAACTCGAAGTCCTATCGACAAAAGATTGACTTGCTCTGCTCAATGCGAAAGGAGACGCCTTATGCGCGAAACAAGATTATGGTCTTTACATCTGCTAGCAATCCCAATTATCTTTGTATTGCTTGGTATGCATCTCGCGATTATGCATTATGCCCCTGTCTTTTACGGCATGAGCGTGGATAAGGCACGCGAATTTGGAACAATGATTGAACGTGGAAAGAGCGTTGTCCAGTTCGTTCTCTACATTTTGCTGCTCATCGCGGGCTTATATCACGGGCTGTATGGCTTACGCGGCATCCTACGTGAGCTGCCTCTTACACCTACACTGATAAAAGTAGTGGATATTGGAATTCTTACATTTGGTCTTTTGATTTTCGCGCTGGGTACTTACGTTACTTGGTGGACTTTTAGTTTCAAGGCTGGAGGATAAGTATGACCACTGCACCAACAACTTCGCGCGAGCTTACCTTCCGTGTCCGCCGCTTTGACCCTGATACGGGTTCGGCGCCTCATTGGGATTCCTACACAGTGAACGTTGCGGAGGGGATGACCGTGCTCGAGGCGTTGCATCAGATCAAAGCTGAGAAAGAGCCAACTTTAGCATGGCGTTCCTCCTGTCGTATGGGAGTCTGCGGTTCATGTGGCATGTTCATCAATGATTTGCCACGCCTTGCTTGTCAGACTCAAGTCCTTCACCTCGGTACCCATGTGATCACCGTCGCACCACTCCCGAATTATCCGAATGTCAAAGACCTTGTCCCCAATCTGGAGCCACTTATCGAGAAACATGCGGCGATCAAGCCGTTTATCATTCATCCAAATTCACAGGAAGTGGACGAGCCCACGGGGGAATTTCTGCAGATAGCAGAGGAACGTGAAGCGTTCAGCCAGTTCACATACTGTATCAAATGTGGATTGTGCTTGGCGGCCTGCCCGACTGTTGCAACTGATCCACTCTTTCTCGGACCTCAAGCATTAGCTCAGGCGTATCGCTATACTGCCGATAATAGAGACTGCGGCGTAGAGGAAAGACTGGAATCCATTGATATGTTCCATGGACCCTATCAATGTCATATGGCGGGAGCATGCTCGGTAGCTTGCCCAAAGGGAGTTGATCCTGCCTTTGGCATCCAATTGCTCAAACGCACTTTGGTTTTGGACAGTATTGGATTTGGCAAGAAAAAGTCCTCGGTTGCAAAGGTCAGTCCACTTGCAGATGTGGTGAAGGCGATTGAGGAGTTTGCGCCACCGCCGCGTACAGTGAGCCAGTAAATTGTTTTGAATCATCAGTGAACCGCGCCTCTAACGGCGCGGTTTTGTTTTAAAGTAGCGTTTCGGATAATGAGAGGGTAAAATAATGTCGTTCGAATCAATCATTTCAGTTCGGAGGTTTCAATGGGCTTGAAAAGGAATGTCAGCCTTTCCACGGCTCTGGGCTATAAAGGCGAGGGGCCATATCTGAGCTACATCCTGCACCGTATTGGTGGGAGCGCGTTGTTTATTTTCTTCACCTTATACATTCTTTCGTTGCTGGGTATGGGTTTTGCCAGCACCATTTTTAGCAACTGGGCATTTCAAATCATTCTGCTGATCTTTGGCTTATTCCATGCCATCAACGGCTTGCGGATCACCATTCTTGATCTTTTCCCAAAATTGATTGAGCACTATCGAAAAGCCATCAACATCGAATGGGTAGCGTATATTTTGGTGGCTGGATTTGCGTTGTTCGTGGTGTTGCGCAACGCCCTTGGAGGTTAGACATGGCAGTTAGAAGTCTTCCCATCTCAAAACGTGGTTTCAACTTTGAAATGTTCATGTGGGCATTCACGCGTTTCACCGTCATCGTGATGTATGGCTTAATCCTCGCGGGCATCGTCGGTGGGTTGATACTCAGCGCGCGGACGGGCGCAAACTTTGGCGACATTTTGTACTGGGCGTTCTTTCCCAACATGGCGCAGAATCCACTTAGCCAGATTTGGATGACCATTCTTGCCAAGTTGATGGTCAGCGCGTTCGTTCTGGCTGCCTGCGGACATGGCGTGCATGGAGTACTTGAAATCTTAGATGATTACTTCACTTCACATTTCGCACGACGTTGGTCTCGGAATCTAATAATCCTATATGCAATCGTAGCAAGTTTAATTGCGATGTATGTGATTTGGACCAAGTAAATATTCACCACTGTATCGGTGGTTAAAGGTTTTAGATTTAGGAGCATTCTTTCATGGCAAATGTTCATCAGTTTGAAGTAGTGGTCGTCGGCGCGGGTGGCGCGGGACTCATGGCAGGTCTCTATGCTTCACGGGGCGCGAAGACGGCTGTCATCAGTAAACTTTACCCAACCCGTTCCCATACAGGCGCGGCGCAGGGTGGCATTAGTGCGGCGCTCGGCAACTATGAAGAAGACAAGCCTGAGTGGCACACCTATGACACGGTCAAAGGTTCGGATTATCTCGGCGATCAGGATGCGATCGAGTTCATGACCAATGAAGCCATCGATGCGGTCCTCGAACTCGAACACATGGGGTTGCCCTTTGACCGCACGCCCGAAGGACGCATCTCTCAGCGACCGTTCGGTGGTCATACTAATAATGAGACGGGCAAACCCGTGAGACGCGCCTGCCATGCCGCGGATCGCACGGGTCATATGATCCTGCAGACCTTGTATCAGCAGTGTTTGAAAAACAAGGTGACGTTCTTCGATGAATATCAGGTTTTGGATTTCCTGATTGTCAACGGAAAAACGGCTGGTGTAGTCGCCGTGGAACTTGCCACGGGCGAACTGCACACGTTCCACGCCAAGGCAGTGATCTTCGCCACTGGAGGACATGGTCGCATCTTCGAAGTGACATCGAATGCCTATGCGTATACGGGCGACGGAGCCGCGGTCCTTCTACGCCGGGGCTTGCCACTCGAGGATATGGAGTTTTTCCAATTCCATCCGACTGGCATCTATAAGCTTGGCATCCTTATCACGGAGGGTGTGCGCGGCGAAGGCGGTGTACTGATCAACGGCAGCGGGGAGCGCTTCATGCCGAAGTACGCGCCGACAATCAAGGACCTGGCCTCGCGTGATGTTGTCTCACGGGCGATCTATACCGAGATCCGCGAGGGACGCGGTGCGAATGGCAAGAATTACGTCTATCTGGATGTGCGCCCGGAAAGTGTAAATAAATATGCAGCGCTGGACGGACGCACCAATCCCAATGGTTCTCCATACATTATCACAGGCGAACAAGTCCTGGCGAAACTGCCCGATATCATTGACTTTTGCCGTGTCTATCTTGGTGTGGACCCAATCACCCAGTTGATGCCGATCCAGCCGACCGCGCATTACACGATGGGCGGCATTCCGACGAATAAATATGGCGAAGTTGTGATTGATGACAAAAACACGGTCTTTCCTGGACTCTATGCCGCGGGCGAGTGCGCCTGCGTTTCGGTGCATGGCGGCAACCGCCTGGGGTGCAATTCCCTGCTCGATTTGGTTGTCTTCGGCAAGCACGCAGGACTCAAAGCTGCGGAGTATGCGAAACAGGCTGACTATCAAAATTTGCCTGGTAAAGCAGAAGATGGCGCCAGATCCCAGTTTGACATGTTGAGGAACGGAACAGGCAAAGAGAACGCATTCGATATCTCCACCGAGATGAAAAAGGTTATGTTCGAAGATGTGGGAATTTATCGGAACGGAGCGATCATGGAGTCCGCTTTGGATAAAGTTCTTGAATTGAAGGATCGCTTTAAGAACGTGCACGTGACCGATACGGGGAAAATTTTCAACACCGAACTGTTGAACGCCTGGGAACTTGGCAATATGCTGGATGTGGCAGAACTGGTAACCGTCTGCGCGATGAACCGCACCGAATCGCGCGGCGGACATTCGCGCGAGGATTATCCACAACGCGACGATGAGCACTGGTTGAAACATACGCTCGCCTGGAAGGAAGATGGAAAAG